>SXZN01000110.1 GCA_005787865.1 Opitutaceae bacterium
TTAATTCCTTCCCTAAGCAAGGCCCCGTAATGGCTGGTGGTCAACAGCCTAGCGGTAGCTTTTATTAATATATCTATTTCTCTATCAATATTTTGCCTATTTTCTTCGGGTAGATCCTCATCGGGAAAATCAATATAAGCTTCAAGGTGAGCGAGGATTTTTATGAGGCGCGTGGTAAGCTCGGCCATGTATCGACCCAGGGAGCCGCGTAATTGTTGATTAGCGGCGGCGAGCGCTTGATCACTGCGGGCATGGATGAGATCCATCACCGCTTCGGCTTGGCTTAGATCCAGACGCCCGCTGAGAAAGGCGCGTTTACTAAATTCGCCCGGATCAGCGGAACGACAACCTCGCGCGAGCAGATCAGCCAAGATTTTTTGGGCGATGAAGGGATTTCCGTGACACGAAATTTCCAAACAATCTTCGCCGGTAAATGAATTGGGGCCCGCAAAAAAAGTGAACAGCACATCATCAATTAAAGCTCCTTGTTGGTCGCGGTAGTCAGCGTGTTGCGCGGTGCGGGGCAGGGGAGCTCGCGCAAATATGGCGGGCACGAGCAAGCGCGCCGCTGGGCCGCTCGCGCGGATGAGCGCCAGCGCCGAGGTGCCGACGGGCGTTGCGAGCGCGGCTATGGTATCCGAAGGAACTAACATTCGCCTGACGCAAGCGAACGTCGCGGCGAAGGCAAAGTGAAAGCGCCGGTCGGTGCGCTACTTTTTTCCGGGGAAAATCTTGGCCACCTGTTCTGCGCGATAATCAAAAATCTGTTTGAGCTGCCGCTTAACCCATAGTTTTTCCGCTAACCAACCGGCGGGACCCCAGCCAACCGCGTAAGTTACTTCATCAAACATGCGCACGCCATCCGCCTCGGGAACGAAACGATGTTCATGGTGCCATAATTTGTAGGGTCCCTTCCGCTGAATATCGACAAAGCTTAACCCGGCTTGGACGTCACTAATCTCCGTGATCCAATTTAACCACAGGCCGGGCAGCGGCGAGATGCGATAGGTGATTATTTGGCCAGCATACATTTTGTTCGGAACTTGACCGATAATCTGAAAGCGCACGCTAGGCGGCGTCAGTTCGTTAAGATTTTTGGGCGTCGCAAAATAAGCCCAGACCGTCGCCGGGGGCGCGGCAATAAATTGTTCGCGACGTAAATAATGAATCATCCGTCTAGCCTAGTCAAAAAATGCCCGCGCGCCACTGCCAGTTATAATCATGGCATTCCGCTGAGCTGATCCTTAATTCCGCTGAACAATTAGTCGCCAAAACAAAAAAGCCAGTAGCGCGGCGAAATTAAAGGAGAGAACTTCAGCGGCGCCGATGCGAACCTTCGGCCGAGGATTTTGGTTTGCTCGCCCCACCGCGGATCAATCAATTCTTTTGGGATTATTTGTTGGGTGCGCCGGGCTCGATGGGCACCGGCGGCAAGGTAATCTTAAATAAATCGGGCGACTCAATTTTAGGCGGAGCGATATTAGTCAGGGGACTGGGGGCTAAAATCACCGCGGGGATTTTTTCCGGAGAGGGCGGCACGACGTCAGGGTTTTTGACCAAGAGCGTGGCCCGAACGGTCGCCTGTTTGAGATCCTTGAGCAGTGCGGCGGCGCGTGCCTCGGCGGCGGCAATGTCCTTCGGGCGTTGGGCTAAGCGGGTGCGCACTTGCGCGGCGGCGCCCGAGGTGTCGCCAAATTTATTGGCGATCAATAACCAGGTTAGGCTCTCGACGAGATCGCGTTTCACCCCGCGCGCGCTGGCTAACATGGCTCCGATATTATGCTGGGCTTCCATCACGCCGGCTTGGGCCGCGATCGTGTAATAGTCGAGTGCGCGGGGGTAATCGACGGGGACCCCGAGTCCGTCGTGATAAATTTTTCCGAGTCGAAAGGTGGCATCATTGACTCCGCCCTGAGCGGCTTGAATAAATAGCCCGATTGCCTGAGCCGTATCTTGCGCAATGCCGTCAGCTTCCAGCAGTCGAACCCCTAGCTCAAAACAGGCGGCGGGGTTACCCTGCGCGGCAAAATGCTGCAGTTCGGAGAGCGTCTTCCAGGCTGGTGGACGGCTCTTCGTTGAGAGCAAGACCGGAGCCGCATCTTCTGGGGCCGGCTGGCTGCTGGTTGGCTTAGCGGCTAAGACGACCGCCGTCACCATGAGAGTGACGGCGGTTCGGTAGGCCGATAATGGGCGCCAGGGCAGGTTCAGCTGAACTAAGCGCACCGCGACAATTACTCGGGCGTTCCAACCGTAGCGACGGCGCCACCTTTAACTTTATCGATAATCGCAGCCTTCACTTTAGCCGCGAGATCGGGATTGGTCCGGAGCGCTTCTTTGGCGGCTTCGCGACCTTGACCGACTAAGTCACCGTTGTACGCGATCCACGCCCCTTTCTTTTCGAGTACCTTATGTTCAACGCCGAGATCAACGAGTGAACCGCTTGCAGAAATGCCTTCGTCGTACATAATATCGAATTCTACCTCAGTAAATGGCGGGGCCACTTTGTTTTTAACCGCCTTCAACTTTGTGCGATTGCCAATGACTTTACCCTCCGGCGTCTTGAGCTGATCTTTGCGGCGAATATCGAGACGAACTGAAGCGAAGAATTTAAGCGCGCGACCCCCGGAAGTGGTCTCGGGGCTCCCAAACATAACGCCAATTTTTTCGCGGATTTGATTGGTGAAAATACAGACGCAATTCGTCTTGCTGACGACCGCGGTGAGGCGGCGCATAGCTTGCGACATCAGGCGGGCTTGGCTGCCCATGGTCATATCGCCCATTTGGCCATCAAGTTCGGCCTTCGTGATCAGGGCCGCAACTGAGTCGAGAATGATCACATCAATGGAGTTTGAACGAATGAGCGTCTCCATGATGTTGAGCGCATCTTCGCCCGAATCGGGTTGGGAGACGAGGAGGTCGTCGAGACTGACGCCAACGACGCGGGCATATTTGGGGTCAAGAGCATGTTCGACGTCGATAAAGGCGGCGAGGCCACCTTGCCGCTGGGCTTCGGCGATAACGCTTAAGCAAAAGGTGGTTTTACCGGAGGATTCTGGTCCATAGATTTCGATGATGCGTCCGCGGGGCAGGCCGCCGACGCCGAGCATGAGGTCGATGGCGAGGGAACCGGTTGAAAGGGTATCGACCTTCATCTTAGCGTTGCTGCCGAGACGCATGATGGAGCCTTCGCCGAATTGTTTGGTGATCGAGGAGAGAGCGAGATCGATATTTTTCTCGCGAGCGGCGCTGGCCGATTTTTCAGCGGGGGCGAGGCGGGATTCGGCAGACTTTGATTTATCAGCTTTGGACATGGGGGGTTATGGTTTAAAAAGTTATTCTGACGGTGTGCGCGTACCGCAATTCGGCAAGCGCGGAGTAGGGTAGAAAAAGCCTAAAATTAGGCCCGGGAGAGCTTCCAACAGCACTGGTCGTCGGTTTATTGAACGCGAAAGCAAAATAAGCGGCGAGGGCCATGAAGAATAGGCTGACCGCGTAATGCCAACGGAGTTTCTCGCCAAGGGCGAGCGAGGCAAAAGCCTACAAAAATGACTAAGGTGATAATTTCCTGGATAATTTTGAGTTGGTAGTCGGTGAACTGGCCGTACCCCTAGCAATTTGCTGGTACCATGAGACAATATTCAAAAAATGCGATTCCCCGAGTGAAGAAGACTGCCGCCCAGACTTCCTGCGCTAGACGAAAATTATTCCGTCAGGGCGTAAACGGCAAAAGAGGCCAACCAGTGGGCGCGGTTAAAATCTTCGGTGCTCATTAAGGGAATCGCTGCTTCCAAATGGCGTCTAGCGGCTTCGTGCGCTCGATTTTGACGGGGATCAGATTCAGGTAGGGCTAGGGCGATGCGGCGCCAGCACCAGGCGCGATTTAAATTAAGACCGATCAGGTGAGCAATTTTTGGATCGTTTGGATTGCTCACGCGGACGGGGGTAAATAGCCGGACCGGTTCTCCCGTGTGGAGATTGGGCAAAAAGCGCCCAAGCCAGCGGCTAAAATTTTCCGGGGGTAGCACCGAAGCCATGACTTCTGCTTCGGTGAGGGCGGGGGAGAGAAAGTCTTCGCCGGAGGGTTCCCATTCCGCGGAGTAGTTGGCATCGTGTCCAAACCAATAAGCCATGCGACTGGTGCAAAAAAGTTTGAGCTCTTGATCGTCCGCCGCGCGCGTGTAGTCGATGGTGAGTTTAACCGCGAAGGCCGTGTTATTGTGCACACCGTGTCGAACGGGATGGGTGAGGGAATTGAGATAAGTGAGCAACCCTTCGCGCATGACGGCTACGAGGGGGGCGAGATTATGCGCTAACTTGGCATCATAATGGAGTAATTCCTCCGCTAACTTTAACAACCAAGCCCAGCCGTAGGGTCGCTCATAAAATTCTCGGCCCGGGGAACGAAAATAGGCGGTCTCCACCGCGAGATTTTCAGCGGTTAGATGAGCGTGCAGAACTCGGTCAATTTCTGCCCGTTCTGGTAGCTGGGGAAAAAGGCGCGCGAGGCGGGCCAGCATGCAGTGTTGGTGCACGCAGGAGTGCCAATCATAGCTACCGTAAAATGCTGGATGCAGGGCGCGGGGCGCCCGCACATCTTTCGGTCCGTTTAGGACGTGCTGGAGAAGGTGGGGGTATTCACGGCAAATATTCCGGAGACCAAGCTGCGCAAATTCGGAAGCTTGCGCGGGAGCGAGAAGAGGGAAGGCAGGTGACACGAGCGGAAGGGAGAAAGTTTAAGTTGAAGTAGCACGGCTGACGCATAAGCTGTGCCTTCTCAACATCTCGACGACTTTATGAAAATCAAAGCCTATCTTAAACCTCAATGTGGCTGGTCCAATGGCGTTCGCGCTATTATGGCTAAACACCAGCTGGCCTTTGAGGATATCGACATCATTAACCAGCGCGCCAATTACGAGGAAATGGTGCGCAAGTCTGGTCAACCACTCTCACCATGTGTCGAGATCGATGGGGTGATGCTCGCTGATATTTCTGGAGAGGAAGTCGAAAATTATATGCTAGCCAACAATTTGGTGAACGCCGGTGGGGCGCCATTAACTGTTCCCACCAATGCCGGTTGTTCGGCAGAAGAGCATGAGCGCATGGCCGCTAAGCCCGTGCGCTTCTTCTAAGATTCTGATTTTGCATAAAGCCGGCGCCGGACTCATGCGAGTCCGGCGTTTTGTTTGGGCGGGGCTGGCTTAATAAAGAATCCGCGCGCGCAGGGTGCCGGGCACACTTTGCAGCTCATCAATCGCTATTTTGCCGGCGGCGGTGTCCACATCCATCACACAGTAACCAATATGCTCGGTTGTTTGCAGATATTGGGCGGAGATATTTACTTTATGCCGACTGAAGCGCTCGTTGATGTGCGCTAGCACCCCAGGAATATTCCGGTGGATATGTAGCAGGCGGGTTTTACCAGTGCCCGTATGTTCGGGCAGATTAACCTCTGGAAAATTAACCGCCGTCATCGTGGACCCATTGTCTGAATAGCGGATTAATTTTTCTGCTACCTCCGTGCCGATATTGGCCTGCGCTTCGACGGTGGAGCCACCGATGTGCGGAGTAAGAATTACGTTATCGAATTTCCGTAATGGGGAGAGGAACTCCTCGTCATTGCCCGTTGGCTCGACGGGAAAAACATCGAGGGCGGCGCCGGCGAGATGATCATGCTCCAAGGCTTCAGCGAGTGCCGGAATATCTACGATGGTCCCGCGGGCCGCGTTGATCAAGCGGGCCCCTTTTTTCATTAGGGCCAGCTGAGCGCGCCCGATGAGATTTTTAGTGGCGGCTGTTTCGGGCACGTGCAGCGAGACGATATCGCTTTCGGCCAGTAGGCGGGCGAGTTTTGGGACCGGGCGGGCATTTCCCAGCGGAAGTTTACCGACAATATCATAATACAGCACCCGCATCCCGAGATGTTCAGCGAGCACTCCCAGTTGGGTGCCGATATGGCCGTAGCCGACAATGCCGAGCGTCTTGCCCCGCACTTCCACGCTACCCTCGGCGCTCTTGGTCCAACCGCCGCGATGGACCAGCGCATTTTTTTCGGGAATGCCGCGCAAGAGCATAATGATTTCCCCGAGGACCAATTCGGCAACGCTCCGGGTATTAGAGTAAGGGGCGTTAAAGACGGGGATGCCGCGTTTAGCGGTGGCGGCGAGATCGACTTGATTTGTGCCGATGCAAAAACAGCCGATGGCGGTAAGTTTAGGCGCGGCGGCGAGAATTTCATCAGTTAATTCGGTCCGCGAGCGAATGCCGAGAAAGTGCACGTCCTTGAGGGCGGCTTTGAGCGCATCGTCGGTCAGCGATTTTGGCAGGTTACGGACTGCCGTGTAACCAGCTTGGGTCAGCGCCGTCGTGGCCTGAGCATGGACGCCTTCTAAAAAAAGAAATTTAATGTGCCGTTTATCAAAAGAGAGCTTTTGCATGCTGCCGCCACTTTTACTTTATTTAGTAAACGAGCAAGTCTGGGCTCCGCGCGTGAGGCGCGGCTTGCCACGGAGGCTCCTCTGCATTCGATTGTGGTCGCCATGTTATCCCCACCCATTCCTGGCTCTTCCGGAGAAGTGTTGCGTAGTTTGCCGTCGGCTTATCAGCCGCATGCGGCGACTGGGCTCCTGCATTTGCCCCGCTTTCTCGCCAAGTGTAAGTATATCAAAGAGCATGGCGCTCTGCCGGCGAGTTATGCGAAAAATTTTAAACGGGGAATGGATCGCTTCCTCTGCTTGCATCTGGGGATCGATCCGGCCGCCGTGGAAA
>SXZN01000111.1 GCA_005787865.1 Opitutaceae bacterium
CACGCGGTTTACCCGGTTCGACACGTCGCTTTTCAAGACGCCACGCCGGCTCGATTGGGAGCTGTCGCCACGGCGAATGATCGCACAATTTATAAATATTTTCACCCAGGCGCATTTCCAACCTGTCAGTTAGTCATGGGCTTCACGCGCCTCGAGTCGGGCAGTGTGTGGAACACGATGCCGCCGCACACGCACTTGCGGCGCTCGGAGGTTTATTGTTATTTTCAGGTGCCAGCGGCTCAGGCCGTCTTCCATTTCATGGGCGCGCCGGCCACGACGCGTCACTTGGTGGTGCGCGATCTCGAGGCGGTCCTTTCACCGCCATGGTCGATTCACAGCGGCGTCGGGGCTGCCGCCTATAGTTTCGTCTGGGGCATGGGCGGGGAAAACCAAGAATTTGCCGACATGGATCCGGCCCCGGTGGCTAGCCTGAGCTAACGCATGAGCTCGATTCTCGATCGGTTTCGTCTCGACGGTAAAGTGGCGATTGTGACGGGGGCCTCGCGCGGTCTCGGGGCGGCGATGGCGCAGGCGCTGGCGGAAGCGGGGGCCGATCTGGTCCTGGTTGCCCGCGGGGATATGGCCGCGCTGGAAAAATCCATCGCCGCGCTCGGCCGCCGGAGTATCACGGTCGCCGCGGATGTCGCCGCGCCGACTGCGGCCGCTAAAATTATGGCCGCGGCGGTGGCTGCTTTTGGGCGGGCGGATATTTTAGTGAACAACGCCGGCATTATTCGCCGCGCCGGTTTTCTTGATTTTACCGAACAGGATTGGCAGGAAGTGCTCGATGTTAATTTGAGCGGAGCCTTTCGACTGAGTCAGCATTTTGCGCGCGCGATTGTGGCGCGAAAAGGCACGGGCAAAATTATTCACCTCGCCTCCATGCTATCTTTTCAAGGTGGGCTTCGCGTGGCTTCTTACACGGCGGCTAAAAGTGGTCTGAATGGTCTGACTAAACTCATGGCCAACGAGCTCGCGCCCTTGGGCATTAACGTCAATGCCATCGCTCCGGGTTATATGATCACGGACAACACGGCCGACATTCGCGCTGATGCTGCTCGTAACCAGTCTATTCTTGATCGCATCCCGGCCGCGCGCTGGGGGGCCCCGGCTGATTTGGCGGGAGCGATCGTTTTTCTAGCCTCACCGGCGGCGGATTATATGCATGGCCATACGCTGGCGGTCGATGGGGGTTGGTTGGCGCGTTAATTTTCTATGAAAAAAACATTCTGTCGCTGCGCGTCGTTCATCTTGGCCATGACGCTGGCGGTCGCCGCGAGTGCTCTGACGGTCACCGTCACGCATCAACTCCCTTCGGCGCGCCCCGCGGAAACGATTACGGTACCCTGGGCCGCCGTGGCGCGCGCCTTGCCCGGCGCCTTGTTGCAGCAGCTCGCCGTTAAAGATGCGACTGGTCGTAGCTTGCCTTATCAAGTGACGAATATTGCGCCTCAAGCCAAGGATCCCAGTGGCGCGGGCGTCGCTTACGGGGAGTTAATTTTCCAGCATGATTTTGCGGCGGGCGAAAAATCGGCCACCTTCACGATCGAAAAAATTTCTACGGTCGACCCCGTATTTCCGGTGCAAGTTTCTGCGCGTTATGTACCGAAGCGGCTCGATGATTTTGCCTGGGAGAATGACAAGATTGGGCATCGCACCTATGGTCCCGCGCTCGCGGCGCCCGCGCTGCCGGGCATCAGTAAAGAGGTTTTAGTGACGAGCGGCCTCGATGTTTGGTGCAAGCGGGTCAGCTATCCCATTGTCGATCGTTGGTACAATAAAGGCCATGACCACTATCATAAAGATGAGGGCGAAGGCATGGATATGTACCAAGTGGGGGCTTCCCGCGGCTGCGGCGGCACGGGGGTTTGGGTTAATCAGCAATTATATGTCAGCCGGAACTATAAATCTTGGAAGGTCATCGCCAATGGTCCGATCCGGGCAATTTTTGAATTAACTTATGAGGCGTGGCCCGCGGCCGGCTTGATGGTTTCCAAGGTCAAACGCTTCACGGTCGATGCCGGTCATAATCTAGACCGGATTGAGAGTACCTTCACGGTGACCGGAGCAAAGGAAATCACCGTGGGTATCGGTCTGAATAAGACCCCCACCGACAAGGGCCAGGAACCGCAGGTCACCCTCACGCCCAATCCGGCAGACGGGAGCTTCACCCAGTGGATCGTCCAAAAAACTAACGGGTCGCTCGGCACGGCGGTCATCGTGCCTGCCGGGTTACTCGGTTGGGCTGAGGACGAGCGCAATCACCTGCTGCTCGCCAAGGTCGCGACCGGTCAGCCGCTGCGCTATTATGCCGGGGCCGGCTGGTCCAAGGCCGGTGAATTCTCTACCCCGCAGGCTTGGCACGATTATGTGGCCGCTTGGGCAGCTCGGGCGGCTTGGCCGGTGCAAATTGTCCTCAGCCCCGCTAACAATTAAGTCCAAGGTCCGCCTCAACCCCTGCGCTGCATGACCACTATGGCTCCGTCCCCCTCCAGTCCCGTGATCGGCCAATACCGCTGGCGCATCTGCGCCGTGCTCTTCATGGCCACCACCATCAACTACATCGACCGGAATGTTTTCTCGTTTACGATGCTAGACCCCATCTTTCGCCACCAGATGCTGGGCATTCCGCTTGAAGTGCCCCTGACTGAGGCGGACATGGCGATATTCCGGGAGAAGATGAGCTTCTTGGATTCGATCTTCAAATACTGTTACGCCTTCGGCTTCTTGCTGGCCGGCTATATGATCGACCGCATCGGCATCCGCCGCGGCTATGCTGCTGGTATCACTGGTTGGAGCTTCGCGGCCGTCGGCCATGGCCTCGCGAGTTCCGTGCCCGGCATGGCCTGGGCGCGCGGCCTGCTGGGAGTTGGCGAGGCGTGCAATTTTCCCGCCGCCATTAAAACTGTGTCCGAGTGGTTCCCCAAAAAAGAGCGCAGCTTTGCCACGGGCGTCTTCAACGCTGGCGCGAATGTCGGCATCATCCTCACCGCTATTTTCGTGCCGCTGATCATCGCCCAGTGGGGCTGGCGGGCCAGTTTCATCCTCACCGGCGCCGTCGGCATCCTCGTGCTCTTCTGGTGGCTGGCCGACTACCGCAAGCCTCATGAGCACCCCAAGGTCACGGCCGCCGAGCTCGCCCACATTCAGCAAGACGGAGCGCTCGACACTGAGCAGCCAGTCAAGTGGCGCGAGCTGATCCGGTACCGCGCAACTTGGGCGTTCGCGATTCCGAAGTTTATGACCGATGCCATCTGGTGGTTCTACCTGACTTGGTTGCCCACTTTCTTCAACAGTAACCCCGAGTTCACGACCAAGGTAGACTTGAAGCAAGTCGGTCTCCCGTTTCTTGTTATTTATTTAGTCTCGGACGGCGGCAGCATCTTCTTTGGCTGGCTGGCCACGAAATTCATCAGCCTCGGCTGGAGCGTGAATAAGGCCCGCAAGACCACCATGTTCATCTGCGCCGTCTCCGTCGTGCCCATCATCTTCGCTTCGATCACCAGCAGCCTCTGGGTCGCCATTGCCCTCATCGCCCTCGCTACTGCAGCGCACCAAGGCTGGAGCGCTAATCTCTTCACGACCGTTTCCGACCAGTTTCCCCGCCGCGCGGTGGGTAGCGTGGTTGGCATCGGTGGCCTCGCTGGTGGCCTCGGCGGCGCGCTGCTGGCCGCCAAGGTCGGGTTCATCATCAACACCGGTGGCTACGTGCCGCTCTTCGCTATCGCGGCTTCCGCCTACCTCCTCGCGTTACTTGTTTTGCAGACTCTGTCGCCCAAGCTGGAAGCAGTCCGACTGGCGGAGTGATCCGAGGCCTATTTGGCCGCGGCTCGCTTGGGCTTATCGGTCATCGGTTAAATTAGCTCATTTGGTTAATTATGTACTGACCTCGGCTGGTGGTTAGGCAGGTATAGTCAACGTGGCTTTCATTTACACTGCACGGCATCATGGCCGATCACTCCAGCAGCTCTGCGGGTTGGTTGCATTCTGGGGTGCGAGCTCGCTTGCCGCCATCGCGCAGACGCCGGCCATTCACGTCGGGGAGCGCGCGGTTGCCTTGCCAAAATTATTAGTAATCGAGCACGCGGGAGATGATCAGTTTGATGCCACCGGCATGGGGGCAGTGGCAGAAGAGTTACGCAGTGCGCCGTTTTCTAATGAGCTGACCGAGGTCGATTTTACCGGCGAGGAGGGACTCGGCGTTGAAATCTCCGCCGAGTTGGCCGCGATCAGCAGTGCGTCGCCCGCCGCCGCGGCGGCCGGGGAAACCCGGCTGAACCTCCGAGGTTTTCCTGCCCCGATCCTGCGCAATGGCTTCACGCAGCTGGGTATTCTAGAAACGCTGAACATTAATGAAATCATCGTGATTCAAGGCCCGCTCGTCCCGGTGTTGGGCCGCGCCGCCCCCGGCGGCATCCAGAATTTCTTGACCACTCGGCCGTCCGCCAAGGAACGCAATAAATTTGAGGCAGGGACGAGCTCGGAGAATCGCCAACGGGCGAGCTGGGAGTCAACCGGCGCCCTCGTACCTAAAAAAATCTGGCAGCGCTGGGCGGTCGATTGGTCCCGCAAGCTTGGCCCCGAGGAATTTGTGCGCGAAAATGATCTTACAGTGAGTGGCGCCGTGACGCTCAAGCATACGCGCGCGGCGAGCAGCTTGATCAGTGTTGATTACCGCCGCTACGACGGCAACCCCACCGCGGGCATTCCGGAATATAAATTGGCGGCGGGACAGTTGGTGCTCGGGCCGTACTTACCCTTGGCTCATTTTAATAATAACGGACCCGATGCGGGTATCCGGCGGCAAAGCCTCGTGGTCGGCGCGCAATTTGAAGGGCAAATCAATCGAACTTGGGCCCTGCGTGCGGCGGTTGAAGGCTGGTGGCGGGCGATCGATCAAGATCGGTTCACCGCGACGCAGTTGGTGCTCGCGACCGGTTTATTTGAAGGCACCCGCGAGCCGCGGCATATCGAGCAGCGCCAGCAGGCTTTGGCCACTCATCTTGAATTTATCGGCCGTTTTCGCACCGCAGGGATCGAACACAAATTACTGAGCTACGTCGGGGCGACCTGGGGTGAATATGATCGGGCAGATCGCGCGTTGAGTCTCGCTGATCGGGCGGCGCTGCCACTCTCAGTCCGCGCCTTTAACCCCTTGGCCCCTGATTATTATTTCCCCGCCTACACGCCCGATCTTTACGCGCGTCTCTTGACCGATCGGCAGGAGGCGGCCCGTTATACTTCGTGGGAACTCACCGATCGCGCGGCCTTTGATCGTGGCCGGACCGTGGTCACGGCGGGCCTTCGACTCGATCAAGTAAACCTAGCGGTGCAGGATCATAAACCAAATGCACTCTGGCCTCAGCTCAGCGATCATACGGGGCAATTGAGTTATCACACGGGCGTCAATTATCAGTGGATCCCTCGGCGCGTCTTGCTCTTCGCCAGCGCCAGTACGGCCTTTGATCCCTCGACGCCCGTGGATGCCCGCTCGGGGAGAATACAGCGCAATGAAACAACCCTAGGGTATGAGGGTGGGCTCAAGGGACGGGCGCTCGCGGGCAAGGTTGATTACTCCGCTTCATTATTTTTGCTCTATAATCAGCATATCGCTCGCCGTAATCCGCTTTATGATGATCCCGTTTTAGACGCGGCCCAAACGCAGCCCCAGTTGGTGGCGGCCGGCGAGGAGCGTTTTACTGGAGCGCGGGTTGATCTCCGTTATAAACTTACGCCCCGACTGACCGCGGCGCTGCGGGCGGTGCATCTTGCGGCCATTACCACGAAGTCGCCGTCGTTAGATCCTGAAGTGGGGCAACAACTGACGCGCCTGCCGGTCGACACCGCGACGGTGCAATTGCGTTATCTGCCACTGCTGGGCATGGCGGGATTTAGCAGCAGTGTCAGTTTCAGTTACATCGGTTCCTACGTGGCTAATTATGGGGATGCGAAGCATGCCTATCTCGCTTGGCCAAGTTATGGGCTGCTCACCCTCACCGGCGGCCACACGTGGAAGGTGGGCTCGCGGCGCTGCACCTTGGGGCTCAGTTTGCGCAATGCGCTGGCGCGGGATCTTGTTTCAAGCAACGCGCGGGTCGGATCACCCCGCGAATTGGGTGGTTCCGTGCGCATCCTGTTTTAGCGCGGGCCGGTTAAGCGGCGGCGATACTCTGAGGGGGA
>SXZN01000112.1 GCA_005787865.1 Opitutaceae bacterium
AGCAGGCGAAAAAACAGGCCGAGTATGATGACGCCATGAAATCACTCCGTGATCAAACGGCAGATTATACCACGCAAGCGGCTAAACTCACCAAAGAGATCACTGATTTAGAAGCCCAGATAGCCCAGAACCGCAACGCTAAGGAAAATTTGATCCGCGAGAACCTCGAACTATCGAAAACCGTAGAGTTAACTAAAATAAATCGGCGCAATGCGGAACTTGAGATTCAGCGCACCATCGAAATGGTGGCTAAAAAACTCAATGATAGTTCGATTGCAGTGCCACCGCCACCGCCACCGCCAGTAGCCGCTAAGTAAATTCTTGCTAACCGCCTCACGGTCTGGCCGCACCTCCTACGGTGCGGTTTTTTTAGCACGAAACTACGCGAGCACATACGGAGGATATGAATTAGCCGGACCCCCACTGCCGATGGCCGATTATCTCCGCAACGTGCGTAGAACAAAATGCTAGTCCTAGGCTAGAAGGGGCTACGCTTAGGCTTAATTGAGGCCACTCGTTTTGTAAAAAGCCCAAAAATAGATCGCTCTCCAGGGATTGATATTTTGAGAGCGACACCACGCGACTCATATTCCGGCATGCTCCGAACCGGGAATCCATATGATTAAGGACCGAAGGAACTTTATATCATATTCAAGGTATCATCTCTGGCGATGGATTAAGGTAAACGATTTGGCCCGACACTTGCTAGAGATACATTCGCCCAATCAGTTCAGGGGGAATTTGGGCCTCGGGCCTAAACCAACTCTCCCCGAACGCTCAACTTAGATCCATACATCAAACCAACATAACCAAAACACCTATGAAAAAAACAATGCTCTCTCTCGCTGCACTAGCGATAGGGTCTCTTCTCACTGCGCAAACGACCAACGAGCCAACAACCGGCTCATTAGTCGTTACCTCAGCGGTGACTTCACAATACATGTTTCGGGGTGCCCGCCTTGGGGGTACCTCCTTCCAACCCTCGATTGAATACGGTCGCGGCAGCCTGGTGGCCGGCCTTTGGACCAACTTCCCTTTGCAGGATAAAGTAGCTGGTCAATCCGCTCCCGAGTTTGATTTCTATGGCTCGTACTCACTCGAGGTGGCCAAAGATATGACGGTCGTGCCTGGGGTAACCTTTTATACGTACCCCAACGCTGTTAAGCTCAATGGTTTTTATAAGGGAACGTTCGAGCCAAACATTGCGTTCAATTACACCATCGGTGGACTCAAACTGACCCCCAAGCTCTACTACGATCTCGTGGTCAAGGGCCCCACGGCTGAGTTAACGGCCGCCTTCAGCGTTCCCTTGGCGGCGATTGCGTCGGAGCTAAGTTTAACTGCGACCGTAGGCACGTTTAAACTAACTGACTACGCTCCTAATAATACGCCTAACATCAAGAATTGGGGTGACTATTACCTTTTCGGCGTAGCGATGCCGTTCCAAGTCAGCAAAACCTCCAAAATCACAGTCGGCTGGAGCTATAGCGCTGGTTCAAACAACTTCCTCAAGCAGGGTAGCCTTGGGAAGACGGTTAATACTGCGGCCATTGGTCGCGGCTTTGCCACCGTCGGCTACACGATTACCTACTAAGTTAAACTTAATTCATTCATTTCAGGCTCGGGCGTAACAGCTCGAGCCTTTTTTATGCAACTCGCTTGGCGAAAACCAACGAAGCCTACGCGAGTGACTGCAGCAGTCGTTCAATGCGATCGCAGGCCGCCGTCAGCTTTTCTTCATTAGCGGTAAAACAGGCCCGCACGTGGCCCTTACCCGCATCGCCAAAGGCGGTACCAGGGATAACCGCTACCTTATGCTCGGTCAGCAAGCGACGCGCAAACTCACCCTCATCCAATCCGGTGGAAACGACGGAGGGGAACGCGTAAAAAGAACCGCGCGGAGCGTGACAGACTAGGCCGGCGGCATTAATCCGACGAACAAATAGGTCACGCCGCTCCCGATAACGATCGCGCATAAATTTTGTCGCATCATCACGGAGCCGAAGCGCCGCGAGCGCACCTTCCTGACTAATACTCGGCGCGCAGAGCATCGTATATTGGTGCACCTTCATCATGGCCTCGATCAGCGGGGCGGGGCCGCAAGCATAGCCCAGCCGAAATCCAGTCATAGCAAAAGCCTTGGAAAACCCATGCAGCACAATCGTCCGTTCCCGCATTCCAGGAAGGCTAGCGATGCTCGTGTGCATGCCTTCAAAAACGAGCTCCGAATAGATCTCGTCGCTGACCACGATCAGATCCTTCTCTATCGCGAATTTCGCGATTCGCTCCAGTTGTTCGCGCGAGCACACGCCCCCGGTCGGGTTGCACGGCAGGTTCAGTAAAAGTAATTTGCAACCGGGCTGCCAAGCGGCCGCCAGCGCAGGCGCATCTAACGAGAAAAAATCCTGGGCAGTCGTCGCCACCGGCACGCCCACTGCGTGGACCAAATCTACCGACGGAGCGTAGGAGACGTAACAGGGTTGGTGATACATCACTTTGTCGCCAGGGTTCAGCAACGACCGCAAGGTCAGATCGAGCCCCTCGGACACCCCCACCGTTACCAGCACCTCGTCATCCGGACGGTAACTCACCTTGAAGTGACCTTCGGCGTAACGGCAGATCTCCTTGCGCAAATCCAGCAAACCGAGATTCGAGGTATAATGGGTTTTTCCCGTATTCATCGCCATGGTCACGGCGTCGCGAATCGGCTGCGGGGTGTCAAAATCTGGCTCACCAATACCCAGTGAGATGACCCCATCGGTTTTAGCGACTAGCTCAAAAAAATCACGGATACCCGAGCGGCGCAGACCCGCCACATGCCGCGCGATGAAACGCGTGGTGTCAAAAAGTTGCGGAGCAGAGCTGCTCATAAGATTAGTCATGTTGGCGGTGAATGATGCCGTGGGCCAACCGCTCGCGAATAGCTTCGCCCATTTGCGTAGTACTTAATGGCGTTTTCGTCCCTAAATCAGCGGTGTGCTTACCTTCTTCTAAGGCTAAGTTGACCGCAGCCTCCACTTCGACAGCCTCTGTTTCAAGACCGAGTGAATGCCGGAGCAACAGCGCGACCGACAGAATGGTGCCGACTGGATTGGCGATGCCTTTACCCGCAATATCCGGAGCCGAACCGTGAATCGGTTCATAAAGCCCATGTTTTCCGGCCCCGAGTGAAGCGCTGGGCAACACCCCTAACGAACCAGCCAGCACAGCCGCTTCATCCGTCAAAATATCACCGAACATATTTTCCGTAACAATGACATCGAACTGAGGCGCGTGCGTGATCAAACGCATGGCACAGGAATCAACCAGTTGATGCTCCAATTTTACGTCGGGAAATTCCCGGCCGACCTCAATCGCTACTTTTCTCCACAGGCGCGACGATTCGAGTACATTAGCTTTATCGACCGAGGTAACAAATTTACGGCGCTTTTGCGCGAGCTGAAAAGCGAGCCGAACAATTCGGCGAATCTCCCAATCCGTATAAATAAGCGTATCCACCGCACGTTCACCCTCGGGCGTCATCGTGCGCCCCTTGGGTGTGCCAAAATATAGTCCACCGGTCAGTTCACGGATTACCACAAAATCTACTCCGGCCACCCGTTCAGGTTTCAGCGGCGAAAGCTTAGCAAGCGATGGATAGGGGCGGACAGGGCGCACATTGGCATAAAGCCCCAGCGCCTTGCGGATCGCGAGCAAGCCCTGCTCAGGGCGCACGGCGGCTTGCGGGTCATCCCATTTGGGACCACCCACCGCGCCTAACAAAACCGCATCAGCTGCCTGACACGCCGCGAGGGTCTCATCAGGCATGGCGGTGCCTTTAGCATCGATTGCACAACCCCCAAGCAAATGCTCAGAGAAATTAAATTTATGGCCATGGCGCTGGGCGACAGCCTCGAGCACGAGTCGGGCTTCATTAACTACCTCAGGACCAATCCCGTCACCGGGGGTAAGAGCAATTTTTGCGTTCATGAAATATTTTCTAATTTTGGGGTAAACTCCTGCGTCACCGCATATTCAAACCCATCAGCTAAGGCCAACCAGGTTGCCTCCAGAATATTTGCGCCGGCCCCAACCGTGCTCCAGCGGCGAATTGGGCCTGCTGGATTGTTGCTTTTGCTGTCATCATGCCAATCGATGAGCACGCGGGTCACCGCTGCCGTGCCGTCGTTAGAATTTAAAATACGCACCTTGTAGTCGGCGAGCTGGATATTTTTTACGGCCGGAAAATGAGGCTGGAGTGCTTTGCGGAGCGCTTGGTCAAAAGCATGGACCGGACCCGTACCCTCTGCCGCGGTATGAGCTTCCTGATGGCCAACCTGCAATTTGATCGTGGCCTCCGCCATGCTACGCGCACCGTGCCGACTAACCATCACACGGTAATCAACCAGCGCAAAAGGTGCCTGATATTCAGGCGATAATCGGCGAACCAATAAAGCCATGCTCGCCTCCGCCGCCTCAAACGAAAATCCAGCGTACTCCTTGGCTTTGATGAGCTCGACTATCTTCGCCCCAGTGGCGGCATCCAGATTGGGCAAACCGAGTTCACTGGCCTTGGAAACAACATTGGCGCGACCGGAAAGTTCGCTGACTACCACGCGCATGGCGTTGCCAACTAAGGTCGGATCAATGTGCTGATAGGCGTCGGGATGCCGCTGCATAGCTGAGACGTGCACGCCCGCCTTGTGGGCGAAAGCGCTATTGCCGACATAGGCCATATGCTCATTCGGCGCGAAGTTTGCTACCTCCGCGACGAAACGCGCCACTTCATGCAAGCGAGGCAAGGCACCCGAAGGGAGTGCTCGCTCGTTGAGCTTCAATTCCAGTGCCGGGATAACGACGCACAAATTTGCATTACCACAACGCTCGCCATAGCCATTGATGGTACCCTGAACATGACGAGCGCCCGCCCGCACCGCCGCTAAGCTATTAGCGACTCCGCAACCTGTATCGTCGTGCGCGTGAATACCCACGGCCACAGTCGGCCCGAGCTTGGCCTTAACGGTGAGCACCACCGCCTCCACCTGCCAAGGCAGAGAACCGCCATTAGTATCACACAGGACAATGGTCTCGGCCCCACCGCGAACTGCGGCCTGTAAAGTCTGCAAGGCATAAGCGCCATCCAAGTGATAACCATCGAAAAAATGCTCAGCGTCGTAAATGACGCGCTTCCCCTGGGTCCGCAGATAAGCGACGGTCTCTTCAATCATCTTGAGATTTTCCTCCAACGTCGTGCGCAGGATTTCCTTGACCTGCAAAACGGATGATTTGCCAAAGATTGCACAAACCTCCGTGCCGGCCTCAACCAAAGCCCGCACGCTGGGGTCATCGGCTGGTTGGAGACTGGCGCGGCGGGTCGCTCCAAAAGCCACTAATTTGGCGTGAGTCCAGGTTTCCAAACGCGCCTGCGCAAAAAAAACTTCATCCTTCGGATTGGAACCCGGCCAACCGCCTTCGATAAAAGCCACGCCTAATTCGTCGAGCTTGCGCGCGATGCGCAGCTTATCATCGACCGAATACGAGATTCCTTCCGTCTGCGCGCCGTCGCGTAACGTGGTATCAAAAATCTCGATGGATGTAAGCGAAGGATTCTTAGGCATGGCGCGCTTCGTAGGCTCGCGCCTGACCCGCGAATTTTTGCAAATAGCCGAGTTCGTCCACCCCATCCAACAGACAGGCGCGAGAGAAGGGATCGATCGGGAAGCTGATGGGGTCCTGACCAGGCCAAGCCACGCTTGCAGCGCGGAGATCGACCGTCACGGGGAGGTCATGATTTTTAGCCCGCGCTGCGAGCAAGGCCGCGTGCGCGGCCGGTTGGATCACGACTGGAATCAACCCATTTTTAAGCGAGTTGCCTTTAAAAATATCGGCAAACATCGGGGAAATAACGGCCTGAAAACCCCAACCGACTAAGGCCCACGGAGCGTGCTCCCGCGAAGAGCCACAGCCAAAATTATTACCCGCCACTAAAATCTGGGCGCCCTTTGCTTCGGGCTGATTCAAAATGAAGGCGGGATTAGGCGAGCCATCGTCGAGATAACGCCAATCGCAGAAAAGTTTTTCGCCCAAGCCCAGTTTATCGGTTACTTTGAGAAAACGAGCGGGAATAATCTGGTCGGTATCGACATCGTTATTAGACAACACGACACAGCGGGCGGTGAGAGTGGTGAATTTAGGTGCGCTCATGATTGACCTCCGTTCAACAAAACTCGCGGATCAGCAATACAACCGGCCACCGCCGTAGCGACGGCGGTCAGCGGTGAGGCGAGCACGGTGCGGCCGCCTTTACCTTGCCGGCCCTCAAAATTGCGATTGGAAGTCGAGACGGCTAATTGCCCAGGTGAAAGTTGATCGCCGTTCATCGCGATGCACATCGAGCAACCAGCCTCACGCCAATCGGCGCCCGCTTCTTTGAATATTTTATCCAAGCCCTCGGCTTCCGCCGCCTGTTTAACGGACTGTGAACCCGGGACGACCATCATTTTAACGCTCGAGGCAACCTTATGCCCCCGCAGCAGATGGGCGGCCGCGCGCAAGTCAACGAGCCGTGAATTAGTGCAAGAACCGAGAAACACGACATCAACCGGTTGGCCGAGGATAGGTTTCCCCGCTTCAAATTTCATATAGGCGAGTGATTTTTCTAGTCCGGCCCGCTCGGCGGCATCAGCTAAGCTCGACGGCAACGGCAGCGGCTGGGTAATCGCGACGCCCTGCCCTGGATTGGTGCCAAAGGTAACCATCGGTTCGAGGCTATGGGCATCGAGCGTGACAGTCTTATCGTAAGTCGCCCCCTGATCGGTAGGCAACTGACGCCAGCGCGCCACAGCTTGATCCCATGCAGCGCCCTTGGGCGCAAATTCACGACCCGCGACATAATTAAAGGTCTTATCATCCGGCGCCACCATGCCTGCGCGCGCGCCACCCTCGATCGACATGTTACAAACTGTCATGCGGCCTTCCATGTCGAGCGCGCGAATCGCCGAGCCAGTATATTCAAACACGTGGCCGGTTCCGCCACCGACGCCAATTTTTGCCAGCACGGCGAGAATAATATCTTTGGCCGTTACGCCAGGCCGAAGGGCGCCATCAACGCGCACTTCGCAAGTCCGCGCTTTGCGTTGGAGCAAGCATTGCGTGGCCAGCACATGACCAACCTCACTGGTGCCGATGCCGAAGCCCAGAGAACCAAAAGCACCATGCGTCGAAGTATGGCTGTCACCACACACGATAGTCATGCCTGGTTGAGTAAAGCCCTGTTCTGGTCCAATGACGTGCACAATACCCCGTTGCACCGAATTCAAACCATAGATCCGTACACCGTGGGCCAGCGCATTAGCCTCAAGTAAGCGCAATTGAATCCGCCCCATTTCATCAGCGGCTTCGTAACCGCCTTTGGTGGGGATAGAATGATCCATCGTGGCGACCGTGCGATCAGGACGCAGCACCTTGAGGCCGCGCTCCTTGAGCACGGAGAAAGCCTGCGGCGAGGTCACTTCATGCACGAGGTGCAGATCGATGTAGAGCACGGCGGGAGCACCAGGCTCTTCGGCGACGACGTGATTATCCCAGATTTTCTGGAACAGTGTTTGGGGATTCTGGCTCATGGCGAATGAATAGAAACGGTGGGGGTTTGTTGAGGATGCTGAGCTCGACTCGTAGCTTGACGGGAAAGCACTTGGTTCAATGAAGCGATGTAAGCCTTGGCGCTGGCCACTACGATATCGGTATCGGCACCGTGCCCATGACTCGAGCGCTGATCTTCATGCCGCACGCGCACCGAAGCCTCAGCGAGGGCATCGATGCCCTCCGTGACGCCGTTAATGCCGAACTCAAGTAGAGTGACTGGAAGTTTAACGATCGCATCGATCGCTTTATAGGCCGCATCGACGGGACCCGTTCCGCTGGCAGCGTAGTTATGAATTTTACCAGCAGGATCACGCAAGCGCACCGTCGCGGTAGGAACGCTCGTCGTGCCGCACACGACTTGAAGATTTTCCAAGGCCCAGAGCTGGGGGACAGTCGCGCGCTCATCGGAGGCCAGCGCGATTAGATCAGCGTCATGCACTGCCTTTTTGCGATCTGCGAGCTTCTTAAATTCATTAAAGGCCTTGAGCAAAGCGTCGCCCTCGAGGGCATAGCCGAGTTGGGCCAGTCGTTTTGAAAAAGCTGCGCGACCGGAATGCTTGCCCAAAACGAGAGTGGTCTGCATCGCACCCACATCCTCGGGGCGCATAATTTCATAGGTCTGCGCATTTTTAATCATCCCATCTTGGTGGATGCCTGACTCATGCGCGAAGGCATTGGCTCCCACGATGGCTTTATTAGGCGGCAAGGGATAATTAGTGCTATGCGAGACCAGCTTGCTCGTACGGCAAAGTTGGGTGGCATCAATGCCCGTCGCTAAGCCAAATTTTTCGCCGCGGGTCCGAATTGCCATCACGACTTCCTCCAACGCGGCATTACCGGCGCGCTCGCCGATACCATTGATGGTAACTTCTGCTTGGCGCGCCCCGGCCCGAAGACCCGCGAGTGAATTAGCCACAGCCAAACCAAGATCATCATGACAGTGCACTGAAATGATTACATTTTTTGCCCCGGGGGTATGCTGAATGATGCCCGCGATCAAAGCGCCGTATTCATCGGGCATCGTGTAGCCCACGGTATCAGGAATATTAAGCGTCGTCGCCCCTGCTTTGATCACCGCCTCGAGCACTTGATACAAAAATAATGGATCGCTCCGCCCCGCATCCTCAGGCGAAAACTCAATGTCGTCGCACAACGATTTAGCAAAAGCGACCATCTCGACCGCACGAGCGAGCATCTCCGCACGTGACATCCGCAGCTTATGTTCCAGATGAATATCACTGGTGGCGAGGAACGTATGAATACGCGGGCGTTGCGCCCCTTTAACGCCCTGCCAAGCCGCCTCAATATCTTTGCGGGTGCAACGAGCGAGCCCGCAGATAATCGGTGGTTCTTTCTGGGGGCGACCGACCACCGCGACTTGTCCGACTTCAGCCGCAATCGCTTGGACCGCTGCTAAATCATCTGGCGAAGCCGCCGGAAAACCCGCCTCGATCACATCAACGCCCAACCGCGCAAGCGCTCGCGCCACTTCCAGCTTTTCAGCTGAAGTCATGGAAGCACCTGGAGCTTGCTCGCCGTCGCGCAGACTGGTGTCGAAAATGCGAACGTAGTCAGACATGAATGTGAGGATTAAGATTAAAGGTAAGACTGTCCCGTAGCACTGCCCCCTAGAGGCCGACGAACGAGCGACCGTCTTACCCGTGAGAGCAGTTACCACTGACTCATTTGCTAATCGTGATGGGATTAAGAAACGGCATCATGGCTCGGAGCTTGGCGCCCACGACCTCGATCTTTTGTCCGCGTTCTTGATTACGGAATTTATTCATGGTCTTGCGACCGTACTTATTATTTTCGTCAATGAAGCGCTTGGCGAATTTGCCCTGCTGAATATCCTTTAGGATGCGCTTCATTTCTTGCTGCGTCTGTTTGGTCACGACGCGCGGACCGGAGACGTAGTCGCCCCACTCCGCTGTGTCCGAGACGGAATAGCGCATATAGTTGAGGCCGCCACGATACATGAGATCGACGATAAGCTTCAGTTCATGCATGCACTCGAAGTAAGCGATCTCGGGTTGATAACCGGCATCGACGAGCGTCTTGAAGCCGGCCTTAACCAACTCAGCGCAACCGCCGCACAAAACCGCTTGCTCACCGAACAAATCGGTCTCGGTCTCTTCGGTGAAGGTTGTCTGCAGCACACCCGCGCGAGTGCAGCCGATGCCGCGACCGTAGGACAGGGCCAACTTTTTGGCTTGGCCGGTTGGATTTTGATAAACCGCGATGAGGCCGGGGACGCCGCCGCCCTCTTGGAAAACTTCGCGCACGCGATGGCCTGGGGACTTGGGCGCAATCATCGTGACGTCGACGTTCTTTGGCGGAACGATCCCACCAAAGCGAATATTAAAGCCGTGGGCGAACATCAGCATCTTGCCCGCCGTGAGGTGCGGCGCAATCGATTCGCGGTAGAGGCGGGCTTGGACATGATCCGGCACCAGCACCATGATGACGTCAGCCCACTGCGCAGCGGCCTCCACCGCGCAAACGGTCAGACCGGCTTTTTTGGCCTTAGCCACCGACTTGCTTTTGAGCGGAAGACCCACGCGCACCTGCACCCCACTCTCTTTTAAATTGAGGGCGTGGGCGTGGCCCTGAGAGCCGTAGCCGATGATCGCGACTTTTTTACGGCGGATGAGTGAGAGGTTTGCGTCTTTGTCGTAATATATTTTAGCCATGGTAATAAAAACTGAGAATTAAGAGGTAAGAGTTAGAGATAAATTAAACCGACATCGAAAGACCGGAGTCATCGTTGCCATGATCCGCTGAACTATAGGTGCGGACCAGCGGCGGCGCCGAAGACAGCAAGGCGCTGCCACGAGCCATTGCCACCGCGCCCGTGCGGACAATTTCAACAATGCCGTAAGGCCGGAGCACGAGTTCGAATTTTCCGATTTTCTCGGGCGTGCCAGTTACTTCAATGACGAGCGTTTCTTCATCAACATCCACCACGCGAGCGCGAAAGACCTCGACGAGCTGGAGCACTTGCGCGCGAGTCTGCGGCGTGACCTTGACCTTCACGAGGCCGAGTTCGCGCATGAGCGCTGATTTGTGGGTTAGATCGTCAACGCGCAAAACATTGACGAGCTTGTAGAGATTCGCCTCGACGATGCGCGCGCCCGCATCGGTCGCTTCAACCACCACGGTCAGGCGCGAGACACCCACCTGCTCGGTCCGACCAACGGTCAGTGAATCGATGTTGAAATTGCGCCGCCGAAAGAGGGAGGAGACGCGATTGAGGACGCCGGGGACGTCTTCGACGTAAGCGATGAGAGTATGTTTAGCCATGAGAGGATAAGTTTAACAGCGAGGAGATTTACGCGGAGCGGGCCGGGTTGCTTTTTTAGCAGTCGGCAAAGTTTTACCATGACTGCGGGCCGGGGCGCTTGTTTTTACGGGAGCGGCCAAAGCTGCCGGCATTTCCCAGTCTTGGTCTGAGCCCGATTCCAGCATCACATCCTGCTTGGGCCGGCGGATCATTTTATCAAGATCGGCCCCCGCTGGCACCATGGGGAAGACGGAATCTTCTTTCTCCACGACGAAATCGATGACGACGGTACCCTTAGCGGCGAGGGTTTTTTGAACGGTGGATTTAACGCCAGTGCGTTGGTTACAGCGCAGCCCTTTGAGGCGGTAGGCCTCCGCCAGCTTGACGAAATCTGGGCCCGTCATGGGCGTCGCGGCGTAGCGCTTGTCGTAGAAAAATTCCTGCCATTGACGGACCATGCCGAGGAAAGAGTTATTAATGATAGCTACATTGACCTTAATACCTTCCTGCTCAGCCGTGGCCAATTCACATGAGGTCATCTGAAAGCCACCGTCACCCACGACGACCCAGACGTCTTTTTCGGGGCAGGCGAATTTAGCGCCGATGGCCGCCGGCAAGGCGAATCCCATCGTGCCCAAACCACCGGAAGTAATCAGCGAGCGCGGTTTTTCGTGACGATAATATTGCGCCTCCCACATTTGATGCTGACCCACATCCGTGACCACGATCGTGTCACGTTTCTGAGTCAGACGCCAAAGATCATTGATGACGTGGGCCGCATAGAGATGCCCGCTATCTGGTAAAGCCTGGATGTCACGCACGGCGGCATCCCCGCGTTGAGCGTCAATTGCAGTCCACCAATCAGAGTGCGTGGCTTTTTTAACCTGCGGTTCAACTAGCGCGAGCACCTCGCGCAGATCGCCGATCAACGCAACGTCAACTGGGACATTTTTGTTCATCTCCGTCGGATCAATATCGACGTGGATTTTCTTAGCGTTCTGCGCGTAGGTCTTGAGGTTGCCGGTAACGCGATCATCGAAGCGCATGCCGAGCGCGATCAGCAAGTCGGCTTGCTGAATCGCTTGGTTAACCCAAGCCTCCCCATGCATGCCCATCATGCCCAAATTGAGAAGCGAGGAAGCGGGAATCACGCCAATCCCGAGCAAAGTGGTGGTGATGGGAATGCCGGCTTTCTTGGCCAGCGCGAGTACTTCCGCGGTGGTGCCCGATTTAAGAATACCCTGCCCTGCCAAAATGAGTGGGCGCTTGGCCGAATTAATCAGATCGGCGGCGCGCGCGTATTCCGACATCGGCGCATGGTAACTGGGGCGATATCCCGGCAAGCGGGGGGCCGCACCCTCCCAATCAAATTCTGCCGTCAGCTGCTGAGCGTCCTTGGTAATATCCACCAAAACCGGTCCCGGACGACCACTCTTAGCAATGTAGAATGCCTCACGAATAGCGCGGGCGATGTCGCTGGGTTTTGTCACCAGGTAATTATGCTTGGTAATCGGCAAGGTAACGCCGGTCACATCAGTTTCCTGAAACGCATCAGTCCCAATCGCTTTCGAGCCAACTTGGCCAGTGATGCACACGATCGGGGAGGAGTCCATCATGGCGGTGGCGATACCGGTAACCATGTTGGTTGCGCCCGGACCGGAGGTGGCGATGGCGACGCCGACTTTGCCGCTCGCCCGGGCATAACCGTCCGCCATGTGCGTGGCGCCCTGTTCATGGCGCACGAGCACGTGATGGATTTTCGGGTATTTAGTCATCGCATCGTAGGTGGGCAAAATCGCCCCGCCCGGATAGCCAAACACGACGTCGACGCCTTCTTTTTGTAAACACTCCCAAATGATTTCTGCTCCTGTGAGTTTCATATTATGATAGGTAAATTTTTGAAAAAATAAAAAATAATTAATTAGTAACCGCGCCGACCGCAGCGGAGGAAACGGTATTGGCATATTTAGCCATGACGCCGCGTAAATAGCGAGGCGCGGGCGCTGCCCAATTTTTCCGCCGCGCCGCTAATTCCGCATAGGGCACATCGAGCTGCAGACGACGAGTTGCTACGTCGATATCGATCGGATCGCCCTCGCGCACAAGCGCGATGAGCCCACCCACGAAAGCTTCGGGAGCAACGTGGCCAATCGAGAAACCGCGCGTAGCACCGGAGAAACGCCCATCGGTGAGTAGCGCGACCGTTTCAGACATACCCGCACCCGCGAGTGCTCCGGTGACCCCGAGCATTTCGCGCATACCAGGGCCGCCCTTAGGTCCTTCGTAGCGAATGACCACGACATCACCCGGCAGGATTTTTTGTGCATTCACCGCAGCCATGGCATCTTCCTCATTGTTAAAAACTCGGGCGGGGCCACGGAAATTCTTGATGGCGCTACCGGCAACTTTAAGCACCCCGCCCTCTTCCGCCAGATTACCGTGTAGAATGACAAGTCCCCCCGTAGCCTTAAAAGGTTTGTGGGTGGGGCAAATGACCTGCTGCCCAGTCGTCTCAGGAGCCGAAGCCACTTCTTGCGCGATGGTTCGCCCCGTGACCGTGAGGCAGTCCTGATGCAACAAGCCGCCCTCGAGGAGACGGCGAAGCAAGAGGGAAATACCACCAGCCTGATGCATTTCGACTGCCGTATAGAGCCCACCGGGTTTAAGGGTGGCAATCGTCGGAGTGCGGGCACTGATCGTATCGAATTCATCAATCTGCAAAGCCACATTCGCCTCCCGCGCCAGCGCCAATAAATGCAGCACGGCATTGGTTGAACCGCCGGAAGCGGCGACCGAAGCAATGGCATTTTCGAAAGCGGGGCGCGTCATGATCTGCGACGGCTTTAAATTTTTCCGCACTAAGTCCATGACCAGTTCGCCGCAACGAAAGGCTGCTTGGTTTTTCGCTGCATCGGTAGCCGGGATGCCATTAAGGCCGACCGGCGAAATCCCAATGGCCTCCATAATAGTGGCCATGGTATTAGCAGTGAACTGCCCACCGCAGGCGCCAGCCGTGGGACAGGCGGCATTTTCGATCGCTTGAAATTCTTGCTGATCAATTTTGCCGGCGTTAAAAGCCCCCACGGCCTCGAAGACATCTTGGACGGTGAGAGACTTACCGTGGTGGTGCCCATGATTGATTGAACCGCCGTAGAGCGCCAAACCGGGAATATCCATCCGGGCCAACGCCATCATGACCCCGGGATTAGTTTTATCGCAGGCAGAAAGACAAACCAAGCCGTCAAGACTATTACCGCGAGCCACGAGTTCAATCGAGTCAGCGATTAACTCGCGACTGATCAGCGAGGTTTTCATGCCCTCGGTGCCCATCGTGATTCCGTCTGATATTGAGACCGTATTAAATTCCAAAGGCGTGCCACCAGCCGCGCGGACGCCGGCCTTAACATGCTCAGCCAGAGTGCGCAGGTGGAAATTGCAGGGCCCGATTTCTGTCCAAGTGTTGGCAATGCCAATCAACGGTTTACTGAGATCGGCGTCGGTAAAGCCGACGGCTTTCATCATAGCCCGAGCTGGCGCTCGGCTAGGACCGTCGGTGACAACTTGACTATGGCGTTTGCCTGATTCCATGGGGGTAAAGATTAGACGATATTGTTGAGATTATTGCAACACGGCGAGGATTGGTTCGGGAACGGGTGTGGGGATTGCGTCATATTCGTAAAATAAAAAAACCGCCCCTTTTTCGGTGGGCGGCTTCCTGATTTTGAGATTTTTTTCTCTTAGGAGCTAGTGGCTTTGGCGAGCCGCCCATGTGTGTTCGGGTCCGTAGCCACAATGGCTAGGACGACGGTAATAAGCGCAATAAGTGCTACGCTGGAATTCATGGAACAGCAAAAAATGCAAATCGGCCCTTACCCTGTCAATACTAGTCTCAGAATTAATGATGCAAATTGAGCATATTTGTCCCAATCAGTCGGGCACGCGGCCTTATCCTAGCGGCGGCCGCGGATATTTTGCGCCAAACGCAAAATATCAGCCAATACGCCAGCCGCGGTGACTTCCCCACCAGCTCCCGCTCCACGCACGACCATAGGATATTCTCGATAACGTTCGGTATGAAAAGCGACAAAAGCCTCCGCCCCGCGTAAGGCGGCGGCAGGATGAGCGACCTCAACTTCGATCGGTCCCACGGAAACTTTCGGCCCAAGGGCACCGGGCGTGATCCGTGCTAAATAACGCGGCAGCTTACCCTGCGCTTTGCAGGCGGCCACCCGTGCGGCCACCGCGGCATCTAGGCTCGTGAGGGATTGTAAGAATTTCTCGGGGTCATCCTCTCGTAAATTTTCTGCCGGTACAAATGGCTCCAAGACCACATCCGTTAAATCCACCTGCAACCCAAGTTCGCGGGCCAGAATAATCGCCTTACGAGCCACATCGAGGCCGGATAAGTCATCACGTGGGTGCGGCTCGGTGTAGCCCAAGTCGCGGGCCTTACGTACGGCCACCGATAGCGCATCGCCTTGCACGAGTCGGTCGCAGAGAAAACCCAAGGTGCCAGAAAAGGCTCCTTCAATCGTGATAACGTGATCACCTGTGCGCACCAAATTCTTGAGCGTCTCGATAACTGGCAACGCCGCACCCACGGTGGTCTCATAATGATACGCGCGAAAATGCCGCCGCGCCGCATCGCGCAACGTATCGCATTCAGCTTGGGGCAGAGCGAGGGGCTGCTTGTTAGCGGAGACCACATTAATGCCCAGGGCAAAGGCGGCGCGATAAAGTTTCTCCATCCCTGGCGCAGCCGAACAATCGACCAGCACCGGATTAGGCAGCCGAGCAAGTTTCTCCAATAATGAAGTTACATCTCGCACCACCTTGCCCGCTTTGAGCGCCGCCAGCAAAAGCGTTACGGCGGTCGCAGCCGGCAGGCCATCTTCGATGAATAAAGCGCCCCCGCTCGAGGCGATGCCGACCAATCGCACCTGCACATCGTGCTCGCGACCCAAGGCCTGATTTTGCCGTTCAATTTGCTTCAATAAACTACCGCCCACCACGCCTTTCCCCAGTAAAAATGCACTAATTTCAGTGTGCGCCAAATTAAAGGCCCCGTGCACGGTTCGCACCGCTGTCGCCGTCTGGTCGGCGTCCACCACGCATGAAATACTTCGAGCCGAAGCCCCCTGCGCAACCGCCCGCACCGCAATACCTGCTTCGCCAATGGAGTTAAGGAATTTTCCGGCAACATTAGGGCGTCCCGCCATATTTTCTCCGACCAAGGTCACCAATGTGACCGGCGAGAGCACGGGTTCGATTCGAAGATCACCCGACTGCAGCTCTGGCGCCAAGGCCTCGGACACACTGCGCCGAGCGGCGGCTTCGTCCTGCGCAGGAATTACCACTGAAAATGATTGGCCGAGCGTAGATTCGGTCGTCATCCAGACCCGCACCCCCGCTTCGTTGAGGGCGGCCAGAATGCGTCCGCCCAACGGACGGCCCAAGCCCGTCCGACGCGATTGCACGCCGAGCAACGTCAGCCGCTCCAAGCTCGTAACACAGGTCGGGCGATTCGGATCGGGATTACCAATGGCATCGATGCGCGTACCGGGAGCATCCGGCTGCGTGGTGCTGCGAATCACCAAAGCCGCGCCACATTCGCGCAGCGGAATAATGGTGCGCGGGTGAAACATCCGCGTACCAAAATAGGCGAGTTCCAAAGCCTCATCGTAAGAGAGCCGATCCACGGGCGAAGCCTCGCGCACAAGAGCGGGATCCGCGGTCATAACGCCCAAGAC
>SXZN01000113.1 GCA_005787865.1 Opitutaceae bacterium
CAGATGTACCGCGCCATGGGCTTGCTGGAGGGGATTCGCGTCGTGCGCTCCAGCGATCCTGCCTTCCGCCAAGCCGCCCAGCCGATCGATGATTATTTTGTGGATGTCCGCTACGAGGGTGAACTGGTCCGCGCCCGCCGTTCCCCCGCCGGCACCCTGCAACTGCACGAGGGCGGTTCCTCCTACCTGACCTTGCCCGCGGCTCCTTTCACGCCGGCGCAGATTAGTCCGTCCCGGGACACTCGCCTCCGGTGGATGCAATCCGTACTGCACTGCACCCATTATATTGCAGGGGCCGGCGAACAGGCTTACCTTAATCATGGGGATGCCCCTGAAATTACTTTTATCACCCGTGACCCCATAGACCGCTCCGACGAAGCTTACACCGATGTCTGAACTCACTCCCCTCCTCGCCTTTGGCGCCCACCCCGACGATCTCGAATTTGGCGTGGGCGGGATAATCGCTCAGGCCACCGCGGCTGGTCGGCCCGTGCACTGCGTCATCTGCTCGCGCGGCGAAGCGAGCACCCACGGCACCCCCGCGGAACGCACCGCCGAGGCGGCCCAGGCCGCGACGCTGCTGGGCGCCACGCACGAATTCATCGAGCTCGCCGGCGATGCCCACCTTGAAATCACCACGCCGCACGCGCTCACCCTCGCGGCGCTGATTCGGCGCCACCGCCCAGGAATCGTGCTCGCCCCCAGCCTCGTGGAAAATCAACACCCCGATCACGCCCGCCTCGGCCGCCTCGTGCGCGACGCCACGCGCCTCGCTCGCTACGGTGGACTGGCCGAACTCCAAACGCTCCCCGCCCACGCCTGCGCCGCGCTGTTGTATTACGCCCTCTCGACCGACGCCGAGCCGAAGGATATTACGCCCATTTTGATCGATGTTTCCGCCCCCGCGGTGCTCACCGCTTGGACTGCGGCGATGGCCGCTCATGTCAGCCAGCACCAAACCCGGGACTACTCGCGCCTGCAACTCGCCCGCGCCACCGTGAATGGAGCCCGCGGGGGTTGCGCTGCCGCCATCGCGCTGTACCCCAATGATCCCCTGGTCTTCGCCTCCTTGGGGCCGATCACCCGCGCCGCGTGCCACTTCTAAAATCCATGCCGCCCCAACGTCCGCTGAAGATCGGCATTACCTGCTACCCGAGCGTCGGGGGCAGCGGCATTCTTGCAACCACGCTGGGGGAGGAACTCGCCGCGCGCGGCCACGAAATTCATTTCATCAGTTACGAGCGGCCCTTTCGCCTGCCCCACAATGTGCCCGGCCTGCATTTCCACGCCGTGGAGATCAATCGCTACGAGCTCTTCAAATACCCCGACTACACGCTGCCGCTTTCGGTCAAGCTCGCCGAGACTTCCCGTGATTATGGGCTCGATCTGATTCACGCCCACTACGCCGTCCCTCACGCCACCGCAGCTCTCCTCGCGCGCGCCATGCTTCCGCCCGAGAGCGCGCCGAAAGTCATCACCACGTTGCACGGCACCGACACCACCTTGCTCGGCAAGGATCCCGGCTACGGCCCCGCGATCCGTCACGCCTTGGAAGCCGCCGATGGGATCACGGCGGTCTCAGAATTTTTGCGCACCGAAACTCAGCGCGTCATGGGAGTCCAACGGCCCATCGAGGTCATCCATAATTTCTTCACCCCGCGCCGCCCCGCGCGCAGTCGTGCGGCGGTCCGCCAAGAGCTCGGCGTGGCTGAACATGAAGTGCTCCTGTTTCACTCCTCCAATTTGCGCCCACTCAAACGCATCGATGTCCTCTTGGCCGCCTTCGCCCGCGTGCAAACGCGCGCTCCCTGCAAGCTACTCATCCTGGCGGGCGCTGACTTTCGCCCGTTCGCCGCGGACGTGGCCCGGCTCGGCCTGAGCGACCGCGTGATCGTGCGCGAAAATATTAGCGCCATCGAGGACTACATCCAAGCCACCGACCTCGGGTTCTTCACCTCCGAGAGCGAAAGTTTTTGCCTGAGTATTCTCGAGGCCATGGCGTTTAAGTGCCCGTGTGTCGCCACCAACGTCGGGGGCATACCCGAAGTTAATATCGATGGCACAACCGGCATCCTCGTCCCGCTGGGCGACACCGCCGGACTCGTCGAGGCCCTCGTCGCGCTCGTCTCCGATCCGGTCCTCCGCGCTCGGCTCGGCTCCGCCGCCCAGCAGCGCGCCGCGCAGGTGTTCTCCGCCGAAGTCATCGTGGAGCGCTATCTGAAATTTTATTACCAAGTCTGCGCCGAAGCCTCGCGTCCGACCGACCGAGCGCAGCGTCCGCTTAACTGAACGACCATTCCTCCACGCGAAATTTCTATTTTTCACCGCCATGAATACCACCCGCCTCCTCTTACTCGCTATGCTCACGGCCTCCTCCCTCTCCGCTGCCCCCGCGCCGACCCCCGCGCCCGTCGATGATCCCTACTATTGGCTCGAAGAGGTCGAAGGCGCCAAGCCGCTCGCTTGGGTCGAAGCGCAAAATAAAGTTTCCCTTGCCGAGCTGACCGCCGCCCCCGGTTACCCGGCCTTGTACGCTCGCCTTCTCGCGATCAACGACTCGCGCGCCCGCATTCCCAACGTCGTGAAACGCGGTGCGTTCTATTATAATTTCTGGCAAGATGCCGCCAACCCGCGCGGCCTCTGGCGCCGCACCACGCCGGCGGAATACCGCCAAGAAAATCCGGCGTGGGAAACGGTGCTCGATCTCGACGCCTTAGCTCGCGCGGAAAAGGAAAACTGGATCTGGGGCTCCGCCATTCCGCTTTATCCCCAAAACGAGCGCTACCTGCTCCGACTCTCCCGCGGCGGCGGCGATGCGGTGGTCGTTCGCGAGTTCGACCTGCCGTCAAAATCTTTTGTCACGGTGCAGCCGTTCACCCTACCCGAGGGAAAAAATAACGTCGCTTGGCTCGATCGAGACACCCTCTTCGTCGGGACCAATACCGGTCCCGGTGCTCTCACAGATTCCGGCTATCCCCGCACCGTCAGACTCTGGCGGCGCGGCACGCCCCTCGCCGATGCCCCCGAAGTTTTCGCCGGGGCCGCGACCGACGTTAGCGTGGTTGGCTACGCCTCTGATGAACCCGGTTATCACCGCGAATTCGTGCGCCGTGCGATAACTTTTTACACCAGCGAAACGTTTATTCATCACGCCGGAAAACTCACGAAACTTGCTATTCCCCTCGACGCCCAACCCGGCAGCTACCGCGACCAGTTCACGGTCGAACTGCGCACCGACTGGACCACCGGCGGCCGCACCTATCCCGCCGGCGCACTCCTTGCGATGAACTACGATCGCTTTCTCAAGGGCGAGCGCGACTTCGCCCTCCTCTTTACCCCCAGCCCGCGCACCGCGCTCGTTGGCATCAGCGACACCAAAAATCATCTCATCGTCAACGAACTCGATAACGTCCGCAACCGACTCTACACCCTGACCCTTCGCTCCGAGGGCCAGTGGGAACGCCAACCCCTCGCGGCCCCCCTGTTTGGCTCGGTGTCCGCCACGGCCGTCGACGCCGATGAGTCCGACGAATTTTTCCTCAGCGTGACGGATTTCCTCACTCCGTCCACGCTCGCCCTCGGCACCATCGGCCGCGACGAGCGCACCACCCTCAAACAACTGCCCAGTTTCTTTAACCCAGCCGGCTTGGCCATTACCCAGCACGAAGCGATATCGCGGGACGGTACGCGCGTCCCGTATTTCCAAGTCGCGCGGGAAAACCTCCAGCTCGATGGCCGTAACCCCACTCTCCTTTATGGCTACGGTGGCTTCGAGGTATCGATGACACCTAACTACAGTGGCGGCATCGGGGCGGCGTGGCTCGAGCAGGGCGGCGTGTACGTCCTCGCCAACATTCGGGGCGGCGGCGAGTTCGGTCCCGGCTGGCACCAAGCTGCGCTAAAACCCAATCGCCAACGCGCCTATGATGACTTTGCCGCCATCGCCGAAGATCTCATCGCCCGGAAAATCACCTCGCCTGCCCACCTCGGTATTATGGGCGGCAGCAACGGCGGCCTACTCATGGGCGTCATGCTCACCCAGCGCCCCGAACTTTTTGGCGCCGTCGTCTGTCAGGTTCCTCTCCTCGACATGCAACGCTACCACCTGTTGCTCGCCGGCGCCAGTTGGATGGGCGAATATGGCAACCCCGACGTCCCCGCCGAATGGGACTACCTCAGCCGTTACTCGCCGTACCAGAATGCCGTCGCCGGGAAAAAATATCCACGCACGTTATTCATGACCTCCACCCGCGACGACCGCGTGCATCCCGGCCACGCGCGCAAGATGGCCGCGAAACTCACCGCGCAAGGCCACGATCTGCTTTACTATGAAAACACGGAAGGTGGCCACGGTGGCGCCGCCAACAACGCCCAACGCGCCCGCATGACCGCCCTCGCCTTCACCTTCCTCCAAAAACAACTCCGCTGAAGCCAGCGGGGCGGCACCGTTGTTGATTACGATCAACTAGGGGTCATAGGTCAGAGGTGAGAGGCGAGAGGTGAGAGGTGAGAGGCGAAAGGCTAGAGGCGGAATAGGTTTAAGTTTTAAGCTCGGAATCTTCGCGTCACTTCGCGCCCTTCGCGGTTAAAAATGCCTTAGTCGATTCAGATCTCCGTTCCGCCTGCATCCGTAACTTCAACTTAAACTTTAGCCTTAAACTGGCGTGCGACACGCCTTAGTTTCCCGATTTTCTACTTTCCCAAGTTTCATCTTTTCCTCCTCCCTTTCGCGTCGTTTCGCGTTTTTCGCGGGCCAAAATGTATTGGTACTGCCCAAACTAATTTAACCACGGATTTCACGGATCCGATCTGGATTAAAGACAGAAATACTATGCTTCAGATCCATCCTGATCGCATCCTGTCCCCATCCGTGGTAAAAACGTCTTGTTCGATCTGGATCTTCGTTTCTCCAGTTTCTACTTCCCCAAGTTTCATCTTTTCCGCCCCCTTTCGCGTCGTTTCGCGTATTTCGCGGGCCAAAATGCCTTGGTCGATTCAGATCTTCGTTTCTCCAGTTTCTGCTTTCCCAAGTTTCATCTTTTCCTCCCCTGCCTTGGTCGATTTTGTCTTTTTTATCGCTGTCCATCCATGAAATGCTTCTACCTTAGGTTTAAATCAGCTTCCGACCCACACCCATTCATCCGCCGATCCGTCGCCATGCCGAAAGAAATCATTAAACGCTGGATGCCCGATCGCGACACCCTAAAGAAACACAAGTATTTAAGCCTATTTGGAGACAGACTCCTTGACCCTAATCTGTGGCATTTGAATCGCCGCTCGGCTGCCGGATCCTTCGCCGTCGGACTCTTTGCGGCCTGGATTCCCGTTCCCTTGCAATCGTTGCTCGCCGCCGCTGGGGCCATCGTCTGCCGAGTCAACTTGCCCATCTCAGTAGCGCTGGTGTGGGTCTCCAACCCCCTGACCATGCCGCTCATGTTTTATAGTTCCTATAAGATGGGTTGCCGGCTGTTGAGACAACCCGTCCAACCGCTGGAATTCGAATTTACTTGGCACTGGTTCAAATCAGTTTTCGGGACCGTCGCAACTCCGCTGCTGCTAGGCACTCTGCTGCTGGCCATCCTCAGTGCACTCTGCGGCTATATCCTTATTCGGGTCATCTGGGGGATCAACGCAGCGCGCAAATGGCAAAAGCGAAAGTAAACGATTGATAATTACTCGCTGGTTTCCTCGTTGCTAAATAAAATCCGCTGCCGGCGTCCCTGGCCACGCTGGCTCCGGTTTAGCATGCGGCGGCGGCCCCGCATTGGCTTGAGTCCGATATTATCGCCGGCCAGTTTTGACCAAGATAGATCAACTATGCTTAATTGTTATGCTCCCCTCTTAGTTACCCTCTTCGCCGCGCTGCTCCTGGCCGCTTGCAGTAAAAAATCCTCGTCGGCGGTTGATGGCATGAAGACCCTCCATCTTGGCAATGGCACCGAAGTGCAGGATCTGGATCCGCAAGTCGTCACCGGTGTCCCCGAGAACAAAGTCATTAACGCGATCTTTGAGGGGCTCGTCGTAGAAGGCCCGACCGGCACCGACACCGCCCCAGGGGTGGCCGAACGCTGGGAAACCTCGGCTGACGGCCTCACGTGGACGTTTTACCTGCGCGCCGAGGCCCGCTGGTCTAATGGTGATCCCATCACGGCGCATGATTTTGTGCGCTCTTATCAACGCATCCTCACGCCCAGCCTAGCCGCCGAATACGCTTCCAAGCTTCACCACGTGGTTGGAGCGGAGGATTACAACACTGGGCAGCTGACCGATTTTTCTCAAGTTGGCTTCAAGGCCCTCGATGACCGCACCCTGCGCATCACCCTGCGCGACCGCATGCCGTTCCTGCTGGAGGCGCTAAAGCATTACTCGTGGTTTCCGGTTCACCTCCCCACGATCGAAAAGTTTGCTGGCGTCACCCGCAAGGGCTCCCGTTGGACCCGTACCGAGAACATGGTTAGCAATGGGGCTTTCGTGCTCAGCAGCTGGCAGCCCAACCAAAAGATTATCGTCACCCGCTCCCCCACGTATTGGGACCGCGCCAACGTCAAACTCGACGCAATCCACTATTATCCCATCGAAAGCATGGAAACTGAGGAGCGCATGTTCCGCACCGGTCAGCTGCATAAAACCAACGAGCTGCCCATCGCCAAGATCGACACCTACAAGCGCACCTACCCGACCAACTACCGGCAGGATATTTACTACGGCACCTACTTTTACCGCCTCAATGTCACGCGGCCGCCGCTCAATGACGTCCGCGTGCGCCGCGCCCTCGCCCTCGCGATTGACCGCGAGCTGCTGGTCGCGCAGGTCACCCGCGGCGGCCAAGCCCCCGCGTACCACTTTATTCCAACGACGGAAAAATTTACTTCGCAGGCCCGACTCCGCGGCGATCTTACCGAGGCCCGCCGCCTGCTCGCCGCGGCCGGCTACCCCGAGGGCCAAGGCTTTCCGCAGATTGAATTACTCTACAACACCTCCGAGAACCACCGGGTCATTGCCGAGGCCATCCAGCAAATGTGGCGCCGCCATCTCGGCGTGAATATCGGCCTGCGCAACGAGGAGTGGAAAGTGTATCTCGATTCGCAGGATGCGCTGAACTTCGACCTCTGCCGCGCTGGGTGGATCGCGGACTACACCGATCCCAACACCTTCGCCGATCTGTGGGTCACCGGCGGTGGCAACAATGACACCGGGTTCTCCAACGCCGACTATGACCGATTGCTGCGCGCTTCGATGGATGCCCAGACGGACGAGCAGCGTTTCGCCATCTATCAGCAGTTGGAGAAAATCCTAGTCGATGAAATGCCCGTCATTCCCATTTATTTCTACACGCGTGTGTATGCGATCAGCCCCAAGGTGCGGCACTGGGTAAACAATCCCCTCGATAACCGCGCTTGGAAATTCATCGATCTCGCCGAGTGAGATCGGCCCGGGCGGCGCGGCCCGCGAGCGGTGACTGACCGAAGGCAAAAGCGGTGCGGCCGGTCGCCGGTTGGCAGGTTGCGGGACCGGCCGCCGCTGGTGAAATATCTAGACCTCTAGGCCGATCCGATCTACTAGCTTTGCGCTTCGATTGCAGTCCGTGCAGATGAACCTTACCCTACCCATCGCCGCAACCGCTCCCAGCTACTGGCCATTTGCGATCCTCGCGATCGCGGTGACCTTCATCATCGTGGCGATCACGAAGCTGCGCATGCACGCCTTTCTCGCGTTGATCTTGGCGGCATTCCTCACCGGGTTTCTGACCCCCGCCTTCAACGCCGCCGCGCTGGCGAAGCTGCCCGCTACGATGTTGAGCGATGCGCGGACTAATTCCTGGATCGCCGCAGTGGAGATCACCGCCCTGGAATTTGGCAACGCGGCCGGCACCATCGCGATTTCCATTGGCCTCGCTTCGATTATTGGCCTGTGCCTGATGGAAAGTGGCGCGGCCGATAAAGTTGTGCGCCGATTCCTCGCGGTGTTTGGCGAGAAACGTGCCGGCCTGGCGCTGCTCGCGAGCACCTACGTCCTATCGATTCCGATTTTTTTCGATACCATGTTTATGCTCATGGTGCCGCTCGCCCGCGCGCTGGCGCTCCGCACGGGGAAAAACTACCTGCTATATATAATGGCGGTCTGCTGCGCGGCGGTTATCACCCATACGCTGACGGTGCCCCATCCAGGTCCGCTGGCGATGGTGGACAATCTGCACGTCGACCCCGGCCTGTCACTGCTCTGGGGCCTGGTCGCCGGCCTGCCGCCCTGCCTCATCTGCTACGGGCTGGTGAAGTGGCTGGACCATCGCCTGCGCGTGCCACTGCGCGAAACGCCCGGCGCGGCGCTGAGCGAGCTAGCGAAAATTACCCAAAAACCAGAGCACGAGCTACCTAGTTTCGGGGCCAGCGTCGCGCCGGTACTGCTACCGATTTTTCTAATTAGCATGGGCTCATTTCTCAAGGTGCTCGCTGACTACCCGCCCGCCATCAATGCTCTGGGCGGGCCCGACGGGTTCGCCGCCATCAGCAAGGTCGCCCTCTTTATCGGTAACAAAAATATCGCCCTGCTGATCGGTACTACGATCGGTCTCATCGTACTGGCGCGGCAACGGCAGATTACGCTCGGCACCGTCGAGGAACTGCTCGGCCCCCCGATCGCCACCGCCGCCACGATCATCCTCATCACCGCCGCCGGCGGGGCTTTCGGGGGGATGCTCCGCCATGCCGGCGTGGGCGATGCGATCAAGGCCTTAGCCGGTACTTACGCGATCGATCTTCTCCTCCTCGGCTGGGGCACAGCAGCCGTCCTGAAAATCGCCCAAGGATCCACCACCGTCGCACTCATCGCCGCTTCATCGATCCTCTGGCCAATGATGGACCCCGCTCAGAATGCCCCGCTCCCCTATCATCCGATGTACGTCTTTCTCGCCACCGGCTTCGGCGGCCTATTCGGCTCATGGATGAACGACAGCGGCTTTTGGGTCGTGAGCAAACTCGGCGGCCTCACCGAAAAGGAAACCCTCAAAAGCTGGACGGTACTGCTTGGCGCCATCGCGGTCTGCGGCCTATTGGTCGTGCTTCTGGCCTCCCGCCTCCTGCCGCTCAATTAACCACCGGCCTGCCTTGGCGCACGCGCGCCGCACCGAGGCCAGCGCCAGACCATGGGGGACCTACTTGAGCGATCGACCAACGCTAAGCGTGCGCTCACCCCGGCGAGTTAGCCATCGACTCTGGCGCCCGGGATTTCTCCTCCGCTGACTAAGCCTGTTTTCTCTTACGCAAAACTGCCGGAGCGAGTTTACGGCGATGTATTATTTAATTTTAAATTGAGGCATAAGCCTCATTCTTTTTTTAAATTGAAAGTGCTGAGAAATTCTTCACGGAATTAAAAACTAGGGAATTTTTTACCATGATCGACTGGTCTGTGGTGGTTTAGATCATCCTCATCGATCTCCTTTTGGGTGGTGATAACGCCGGATCTTCCTTTCCCGATTCTCTACTTTCCCCAGTTTCATCTTTTCCGCCCATTTCGCGTCGTTTCGCGTTTTTCGGGGCCAAAATGTTTTGGTACTGCCCCAACCAATTTAACCACGGATTTCACGGATCCAATCTGGATTAAAGACAGAAGACCTATGCCTCAGATCCATCCTGATCCCATCCTGACCCCATCCGTGGTCAAAAATGCCTTGGTCGATTCAGATCTTTTTTCCCAATTTTCTACTTTCCCAAGTTTCATCTTTTCCTCCTCCCTTTCGCGTCGTTTCGCGTTTTTCGCGGGCCAAAATGCCTTGGTCGATCCGATCAGATCTTAAACCTTACCCCCTTAAAACTTAAACCTTAACCACCCCCAGCCGCTCGATGCGGACCGCGGTGATTTTATATTCAGGGGTCTTGGTGTAGCGGTCGCGGTGGGCCGTCGTGATATGATTCAGGAGCACTCGCGTGGAGTGGAAGGTGGTGTAAACTTCGCCCGGCTTCACGTGCGTGCTGAGTTGGACCGGCACTTCCGCAGAGCCTTGCGTACTGACGAGGCGGATCGTTTCACCATCCTTCAAACCGAGGCGGGCTCCATCGATGGGTGAGAGCTGCAGATAATCCGTCGGGTGCAGGCGATCGTTGGGCGTGCGGGCGGTTTGGGTGGCCGCATTGTATTGGTACAAATTGCGTCCGGTGGTGAGCAGGAAGGGATAGTCGGGGGTCGTGAGCACCGGCGGGGCCACATACTCGATACGCCGGAGCGCCGTGGTGGGGCCGTGGGTGAAATGCTCCGTATGGAGAATCGCTAAGCCCGGGTCCGTTTCATCGACACACGGCCATTGCAAGCCCCCGAGCGCATCCATGCGCGCGTAGCTAATCCCCGCGCCGTCCGGCCAGAGGGAACGCACTTCGTCCCAAATCTCTTCCGCGGAGCGATAGCCAAATTGCTCGCCGCGGCCCATGGTGTGCGCGATGGCGCAGATAATTTCCCAATCCGAGCGGGCCTCGCCTTGTGGCAAGGCTGCGCGGCGCACGCGTTGCAGCCGGCGCTCACCATTCATAAAAGTCCCGTCTTTTTCAAACGACGACGCCGCCGGCAAAAATACATCGGCAAATTCCTTCGCCGTTTCGTTCATGAAAAGATCCTGCACGATCACGAGATCCAACTGCTCGAGCGCATGGCGCGTCACATGCATATTGGGATTCGTCATCAAGATATCGTAGCCGATCGACCAGAGCACCTTTAACTTTCCGGCCGTCGCCGCGTCCATCATGTCGATCATGTTGAGCCCGGGGTGCGTCGGGATCGGTTGATGCCAGGCAGTTTCAAATTTCTGCCGCGCTTCTTCGATCGGCACGTAGCCCGCCAGCAACTTGGGCTCGCAACCCATGTGGGGCGCCCCTTGGACATTGTTCTGCCCGCGCAGGGGGTTAATCCCCGTGCCTGATTTGCCAATATTGCCGGTGAGCAGCGCGAGATTGACGAGCGCGATGATTCCTTCGGTGCCTTGGATGTGCTCGGTCATGCCGAGGCCGTGCACACTCAACGAGGGCTTCGCGGTCGCGTACAAACGGGCCGCCGCGCGAATCTTTTCCGCCGGCACGCCGCAAATTTCCGCGACCTTCTCCGGCATAAAGTCGCGAATGAAATCAACGTACTCCGAGTATTCGGTCAGCCGCGTCCGGATAAATTCCTCATCCGCCAAGCCTTCGTCGATGATGGCGGCCCCGATGGCATTAAACAGCACGACATTCGTGCCGGCGTGCAGCTGCAGATGGAGCGTGGCGAATTCGCAGAGCTCAATTTCGCGGGGATCCACGATGATGAGATGAGCGCCGTGGCGGGCCGCTTGCTTGATGCGCGCACCGGTGACGGGATGGCCGTCCGTGGGGTTAGCGCCGCACACGAGAATCGTCTGCGCGAGCGCGATCTCATCCAGCGAGTTCGTCGCCGCGCCCGTGCCGAGCGTCATCTTCATCGCCGCCGCCGTAGGCGAGTGGCAAACGCGCGCGCAGCAATCAATATTGTTCGTGCCTAACACCAAGCGGGCGAATTTCTGCGCGACGTAATTTTCCTCATTCGTCCCGCGCGCGGAACTGAGCAGACCAATGCTGTCGGCCCCATGCGCCGCCGCCGTCGCGCGCAACCGCGTCGCGATAAATTCATTCACCTCCGCCCAACTGACGCGCTGCCACTGGCCGTCGCGCCGAATCATGGGGGACGTCACGCGATCTTGGGCGTAAACGTAGTCGAAAGCATAGCGGCCCTTGACGCAGGCGTGGCCGTGATTGCTCGGGCCCTCGAGGGAGGGCCGGATGGTCGTGATCTTGCCGTCGCGCGTGCCGACGTTCATCTCGCAGCCCGTGCCGCAGTACGAACAGATCGACTTCGTCCACTGCGTCGGTGTGCCGCGCATCAGCACCGTGATATCTTCCAAGGCGCCGGAGGGACAGGTATCCACACACGCGCCGCAGCTCACGCAACCGCCGTCGAGCAACGTCTCGCCGCGCACGGGCAAGATGCGCGTGGTGTCGCTGCGATTCCAGGCCTTCCAAACAAATTGCCCCTGCACTTCTTCGCAAATGCGGACGCAGCGGTAGCAGGTCACGCACTGCGACATGTCGACGTTGATGTACGGATGCGATGCATCCTGCATGAACGGCACCGCCGGAGCGGGAGAATGGCGCGAGCCCCCGGCGGTGACGCCGTAGGTGCGGAGATAACGGTGAAATTGTTTTTCCGGATACGCCGCCACGGCCTCCGCCGGATAATCCTTGGCCAGCAGCCCCAAGAGTGTGCGGCGCACGCCCTCCACGGCGGGCGAATGCGTCTGGATCTCCATGCCCTCGCGCAGCGTGGTGTTACAAGCGGTGGCCAAGCCGGGCATCCCCGTCACTTCCACGGCGCAGAGTCGGCACGAGCCGTAGGGTTCGAGGCGATCGTCGTGACACAGCGTCGGCACTTCGCGGCCGATCTGGTGCAAGGCCTCATTGATCGTGAGACCCTCGGCGAACTGATGCGACTGCCCGTTGATGGTTACTTGAAGCATGGCTCAATTTCTGTCGGGTAATAACGTAGGATCGATTCGGCAAAACGCGCCAGACCGGTGCCGTGACCGCAGAGGCTGGTGAGTTTGAGCACGGTGACGAGGTCGCGACATTCTTGGAGATCCGCGCGGGACGCCGTGCCCGCAACGGCGGCGGTGAAAATAGCTTCGACGCGGCCGCTGCCACTGCGGCACGGCGTGCATTTACCACACGACTCGTAAGCCCCGAAGGAGAAAACATGTTCCACCAACGCGGGAATCGAGGTGTGTTCATCAAACGCCACCACGCCCCCGTGGCCGACGCCGGCGCCGATGGCGGCGAGTTCCTCAAAACCCAGCGGGGTATCGAGCAAGTGCGGTGGGATCAGACCGATGATGGGGCCGCCGATAATGACGCCCTTGAGCTTACCGCCTCCGCGCAAGCCGCCGCCGATGACCTCGACGATGCGGCGGACGGTGACGCCGAATTCGACTTCATAGAGCCCGGGGCGATTAAAGAGTGAATTCAGCGAGAGTGCCTTCGTGCCCCGGCTCTTGGAAAACCCCAAGGCCGCGTAGGCGGCGCCGCCGTGCGTCACGATCCACGGCACGCTGACGAGCGTCTCAACATTATTGAGCAAGGTGGGTCGGCCGAAAAGACCGCGTTCGGTCGGATAAGGCGGCCGCGCCATGACCTCGGGACGCTGGCCCTCGATGGAGCGCAGGAGGGAGGTTTCCTCGCCGCAGACATAGCTCCCGTGGCCGACGTAGACCTCGAGGTTAAAGGTAAAATCTTTTCCGCCGATGCGTGCACCAAGCCAGCCCGCCGCGCGGGCCTCGAGGAGTGCCGCCTGCAAGACGCTGACGGCCTGCGGATATTCGATGCGCACATAAATATAACCCTGCGACGCGCCGACCGCATAAGCGGCGAGGATCATGCCCTCGATGAGCGCGTGCGGATCATCCTCCATGATATAGCGATCGATGTAGGCGCCAGCATCGCCCTCATCGGCGTTGGCGACCACATATTTGGTGCCAGCTGGCTGCGCGGCGACGGCGCGCCATTTGCGACCGGTGGGAAAACCCGCGCCACCCCGCCCCCGCAGTCCGGAAGTCTCGACGGCGGCCAGGAGTTGTTCGGGGGATTGCGTTAACGCC
>SXZN01000114.1 GCA_005787865.1 Opitutaceae bacterium
AGACTGAGCTAAACTCATCAGAGCGATGAAGTCCTCAAATTTGCTGAGTGGTACCCGGGGTGGGGGTCGAACCCACAAGACTTTCGTCGGTAGATTTTGAGTCTACTGCGTCTGCCAATTCCGCCACCCGGGCGTCTCAGCTCGCGAAAGAAACCCACTGATCCCGCAAAGTAAACATCGTTTTATATCGGCCCCGCGGCGGACGGTTGACCCTCGCCGATTATCCATGAAGCTCCTGAGGCATGCCTGACTTTCGCGCTTATTGCCGGCCGCCTGAGAGCGAGCCGGTGGAAATCCACCTTCCCGCCGAGGAGAGCCATCATTTGATCACGGTCAACCGCTGCGGCCGCGGCGATCCCGTGGTGGTCTTCGATGGTCACGGCCGCGAATGGATCACTGAATGTATCGAGGCCAGCAAATCTGCCGCAGTTCTTCGTGTCAAAAAATCCACGACTGCTGCCGCACGTCCCGCGGCCCTCACGCTCGCGCAAGTGCTGCCCAAGGGAGCCACGATGGACGATATCGTCCGCCAAGCGACCGAAGTGGGCACGGCCCGCATCATTCCCCTGCTCAGCGAACGCACTCAAGTCCAACTCGAGGGTGAGCGCGCCGAGAAAAAGGTAGAGAAATGGCGCACCACCGCGATCGAGGCCGCCAAGCAATGCGGCAATCCTTGGCTGCCGGAAATCAGCTCGGTGCAAAATTTAAGCAGCTGGCTGATCACCGCTAAAGATTTTGACCTCAAACTCATCGCGAGCTTGCACGCCGGCGCCACTCCCCTACCCGACGTCCTCCACCAGTATCAATTGCGCCAAGGCACCCGCCCACGACGCGTGCTGTGGCTCATTGGCCCCGAAGGAGATTTTTCTCCGAGCGAAATGACTCAAGCTAGCACCCACGGCTTCCTGCCGATCACCTTGGGGCCGCTCGTCCTGCGCAGCGACACTGCCGCCATTTACGCGTTAAGTATTTTAAGCCACGAGCTGCAGAAATAATCCTTAATCTTGCCGTGAGCTTGGCCACAAAAAGCGCAGAATTGCCCCAGGCATTTTAACCGCGAAGGGGGGAAGGAAAAGATGAAAGGGGGAAAGTAGAAAATTGGGAAACTCGGAATCGGACCGATAACCCATAACCTCTCGCCTCTAACCTCACGCCTACGATCAGCCACAAAAAGCACAGAAGGCGCAGAATTGGCCAAGGCAGGGCGGAGGGAAAAGATGAAAGCGGGAAAGTAGAAAATCGGGAAACTCGGAATCGGTCTTTAATCCAGATCGTATCCGTGCCGTCCGTGGTTAAATTGGTTCGGATCATACCAAGACATTTTTGACCACGGATGGGATCAGGATGGGAGGCAGGATTGATCCGATGCACAGCGGCGGAATTTTTAACCGCGAAGGGCACGAAGTTACGCGAAGGGGGGAAGGAAAAGATGAAAGGGGGAAAGTAGAAAATTGGGAAACTCGGAATCGGACCGATAACCCATGACCTATGACCCATAACCTCTAGCCTCTGACCTTTCGCCTCTAGCCTCTGACCTCTCGCCTCTCGCCTCTCGTCTCTAACCTCTGACCCAGCCCCAGCGTATCCCATTTAACCCTGAAAACTATTCCCGGACGGCGTGCCACACGGCTAGGCAGGAGGCGATCAGGGCGGGTAATTCCGCGGTGGGAATTTGATTGGGCCCGTCCGAGATCGCCCGCTCCGGTTGCGGATGCGTTTCGATAAAAAGTCCGTCGGCGCCAGCGGCTAGGGCCGCGCGGGCCAGGGGTGGCACGAATTCTCGGCGTCCCCCGGTCTTGCCGCCCGCGGCGCCGGGCTGTTGCACGCTGTGCGTGGCATCGAAGATCACCGGTGTTCCAAGCGCCTTCATTTGCCCAAAGGAGCGCATATCGACGACGAGATTTTGATAACCAAACGTGGTGCCACGCTCGGTCTGCCAAATTTCCTTGGCGGAACCTTGCCGGAGTTTACTGACGACAAATTCCATTTCTGCCGGAGAAAGAAATTGGCCTTTCTTAACATTAACAACTCGGCCCGTCGCTGCCGCCGCCAGCAATAAGTCAGTTTGCCGACAAAGAAATGCGGGGATCTGCAGCACGTCGCACACCTGGCCGACGGCGGCCGCTTGCTGCCGCTCGTGAAAATCGGTGAGCACCGGAAAGCCATAATCTTTTTTCATCAAGGCCAGCAGCGCGAGCCCTTCATCGATCCCGGGGCCCCGCGCATTGCCCAACGAAGTCCGGTTGGCTTTATCAAAGGACCCTTTAAAGATAATTGTCAGCTCTGGATGTTTCTTCGCGAGCTTCGTGAGGGTCGTGGCGGCAGCGCGACAGACCTTTTCATTTTCCAGCGAGCACGGACCGGCAATCAGGAGCAGTTTCTTGGAGTTGAAGAGCATGGGGCGTTGGTCAGCAGGATGAGTGAGCGAGGCGTGCCCGACGAGCCGATTCTTCGCGGCGCTTGACCCCAAGGCGATCATCCCCGCACCGCACCCGCCAACCCACCCTAGCCTTTTTTCTGCTGCTTGATCGCGGCAGCGATAAAAGCGGCGAAGAGCGGATGCGCCCGATTGGGTTTAGATTTAAATTCCGGATGACACTGTACGCCGAGGAACCAAGGATGATTCTTAATCTCCACAATCTCCACCAAGCCGCGCTTGGGGTTCCAGCCGCTGATCACGAGGCCCGCTTTTTCGAGTCGTGCCACGTAATCGTTGTTTACTTCAAAACGATGGCGGTGACGCTCAGAAATAAATTCTTCCCCGTAAGCTTTGCGCGCGAGTGTTCCCGGTTTGAGCTTACACTCATAGGCGCCCAAGCGCATCGTACCGCCCTTCAGCACCACATGCCGCTGCTCATCCATTAACGCGATGACCGGATGTGGCGTGGCCACATCAAACTCGACTGAGTTGGCCTGCTTCAGCCGCAGGACATTGCGGGTATAATCGATGACCGCGACCTGCATACCCAGGCAGAGGCCGAAATAAGGGATCTTTTTTTCGCGCGCGTAGCGGGCCGCCGCGATCTTGCCCTCAATGCCGCGGTCGCCAAAACCGCCGGGGACCAGAATGCCATCGAGCAACTTGAGCCGCGCGAGGCCGGCCTTGGTTTCTAAATTTTCCGCGTCGATGCGAATGATTTTCACCCGACTGTGATTCGCAATGCCAGCGTGACTCAACGATTCGTAGACCGATTTATAAGCGTCCTGTAATTCAATATATTTGCCGACCACCCCGATTTTGACCTCGTGCTTAGGCGACTTGATGCGCCGCACGACCTCGGCCCAGATATTCTTGGGATTGGCGCGCGCCTTGAGGCCCAGTTGATTGACGACTAACTGATCGAGCCCTTCCTTTTGCAGCATCAGCGGCAATTCGTAAATGGAATGCTCCACATCGAGTTCCTCGATGACCGCCTTGGTCGGCACGTTGCAAAACATGCTCAATTTTTCCCGCATCTCGGAGGTCATGGGATGATCGCAACGGCAGCAGAGAATATGCGGCTGGATCCCGATCTCGCGTAATTTGGCGACGCTCTGTTGGGTCGGCTTGGTCTTCAGTTCCCCCGCGGCCTTCAGATAAGGAATCAGCGTAACATGAATGAACACGCAATCCCGTGGGCCTACCTCCAAGGCGAACTGCCGCATGGCCTCGAGGAAGGGCAATCCCTCGATATCGCCCGTGGTCCCGCCGATCTCGGTGATCAAAACATCGACCCCCTTCCCGCTACCGTAGATGCGTTTTTTAATTTCGTTCGTGACGTGCGGAATCACTTGCACGGTCTTGCCGAGATAATCGCCGCGCCGTTCCTTCGCGATAACCGCCTCGTAAATCTGCCCGGAGGATAAACTATTTTGCCGCGAAAGCTGACCGGAGGTGAAGCGCTCGTAGTGCCCGAGGTCGAGGTCGGCAGCAACAGCTCAACCAATAATACGAACAGGAACAGCAGGAGGAACTTATACTTCAACGTCAGGCTTGAGTATTAATGCAAGCACAGGAGCGATAACCCCAAGCTCAAGTAC
>SXZN01000016.1 GCA_005787865.1 Opitutaceae bacterium
AATAAAATCGTCGTGCTGGTCGGCCAAGTATCGCCGAGTCGCATGCTGGACATCATCGGGGTGGGGGTCGCTTCGGCTCGAGGGATTATGAAAGGCGAAGTGGTGGATTATAAGGCGGCTTGTGAAGCCACCCATGAGGCCTTGGAAATGGCCTCCACGCGCGCTGGCGCCAACATTCAAGAGGTCTGGCTAGCCCAATCAGGCGGCCATTTAGATGCATTTTACAATGAAGCCTCCGTTAATGTGAAATCAGCGGATAACATCGTCACTGCGCTTGATATGGCGACGGTGTGCGCGATGGCCAAAGAAAAGGAACTGCCGGAGGGCCGTTCGCGTATTCATGAAATTCGGCGACCTTACCGATTGGACGGTCGCACCGTGCCGGCTCCCGAACATTTGGTCGCGCGCCGCTTGGAAGTGGGTTATTGGATCATCCACGGACCGGCGAGCAAAGTGAGCGACAATATCCATGTCATCGGCGGTTATCATTTAGAGGTGCGAGAACTCGTACTCGCCAGTTTGGCGAGCGGTTCGTTGCTGACGAATACGGAGGAGCGGACCAAGGGCGCGCTGGTGATCGATATGGGCAAAGGCGTAACGGATTACGTTCTCTACCGTGACGGCCATGTGCTCGTGACCGGGACGCTCGCGGTGGCTGGCGGGCACCTCACGAATGATCTCAGTCTCGGCTTACGCATCACCACGGCTCAAGCAGAAATGCTCAAACTGCGGCATGCGCGGGGCACCGTCCAGACCCGCGACAAAACCGATAAGGTTTGGTTGAACGGCGACGGGGCCTTCGGGGACCGGCAAATCTCTAAATTGGCCATCGAGACGATCACCGCGGCGCGCACGCTGGAGATCCTCGAGGTGGTGAAGCAAAAGCTCGGCCCAGCCTTCGAGGCTCAGCATTGTGGGGCGGGGGTAATTTTGACGGGGGGGACTTCCCGGATGCCCGGTTTGGAAGAAGCGGCCGCCCGAATTTTTAGTCTACCGGCTCGGCGCGGAGAAGCCCCGACGTGGGTTAACGACGAATTGCGTGATCCTATGTTTAGCACGGCGTTGGGCATTTTTGAATTCGCCCTCCGGGGCGCCCATGAGCACCCCGTGCCGGCCCCGAGAAAATCGGGTTGGCTGGGTAGTCTCGCGCGAATTTTTGCGACCACCTAATGCATGAACGCTGCCTTAAATGAATTACCGCTGGAGCCGCTGACGGAGCGGCACATTAATCTGAAGCTCATTGGCGTGGGGGGCGGCGGGGCTAATGCGGTTGATCGCCTGAAGCGGCAGAATCTGGAGCGACTGCAGCTGGCGGTCATCAATACGGATTTAAAAGCCCTCAGTAGTTCGCCGGTGCCGGATAAGATTTTAATTGGGCACACGCTGACGCGCGGTTTAAGTGCGGGGGGCGATCCGGAGATGGGGCGCCAAGCGGCGGTTGCGGATAGCGATAAAATTGCCGAAATCGTAAAAGGCTCTGATTTGATTTTTATCATCGCTGGGCTGGGGGGCGGCACAGGCTCGGGCGCGGCTCCGGTGGTCGCAGAAATTGCGGTAAAAGCCGGGGCGGTGGTGATCGCTTTTGTCACCCTGCCGTTCAGTTTCGAAGGGGGGCGCCGTCAGAAGCAAGCGGAGGAAGCGCTCGCGGAGTTGCGCCGAGTGTGCGATGCCGTTATCCCGCTGTCCAATGACATGCTCCTGCAGGAAGGCACGGAGCAGACCAGTGTGTTGGACTCTTTTGCGCAGGCCGATGAGTGGATGGGGCGCGGCGTGAAATCGATTTGGTCGATGCTGTCGCGCACGGGCCTCATCAATGTTGATTTTACCGCGCTCCGACAGGTGTTTCAATACCGCGGCGGCAAGACGCTTTTTGGGCTCGGCGTAGGGGAGGGCGAAAATTCTGCGCAGGCGGCGCTCGAAGATTTGAAACAGTGCCCCTTGTTACAGACGCCAGAATATGCGCGCAAAGCGGATCGCTTGCTCGTGAACATCACGGGCGGGGCTGAGCTCAGCTTGATGAAGGTTAATGATTTGATGACGGCGATTACCGAGTCATTTGGGCGAGAAGCCCACGTGGTGATGGGCGCGGCGATTGACGAGAGCTGCGCGGGCCGAGTTGAGCTTTGCGTAATTGGCACGACTGACTTGGGGAGTCGGAATTTTGTGCGCCGCGCGCCACCGCTCGCGCGGGCGACCAGCGAGAAGTCAGTCCCAACCACCGCGGGCGCAAAGTCGCCCGTCGCGTCGGCTAAAAATGCGGGTGGCGCTGAGCCCGGAGAAAAACCGAAGCAGGTTGAATTTGGCTTTCAGGGCGACCCCGTTGAAAGTCGGGGCGCATTTGAGAAATCCGATCGCAATCTTTTCGAAGGGCAGGATCTGGATCTGCCGACCTATCTGCGCAAGGGGATCAAAATTGCGGTCTAGGCCGATTAAGGCCCATCGTCCGATTGCGCTTTACGCCGACGCTTAGGCATAGACTGATAGAGGTATGTTTATCGACGAAACCACTATCAAGGCACGCGCGGGCGACGGCGGTCGCGGCTGCGTCAGTTTTCGCCGGGAAAAATATGAGCCGTGGGGCGGGCCTAATGGGGGCGACGGCGGCAAAGGGGGCGACGTTGTCCTGCGGGGTGACGATGACCAGAATAACCTGATTGATTTTAAATTTAAACCGCACTGGACCGGCGAACGCGGTGAACACGGTTTGGGTAAAGATTGTAACGGCCGCGAAGGCCGTCCGGCCGTCTTGCGCGTGCCGCTCGGTACCGTTTGCACCGATCTGGTGACCGGCGAGGTGGTCGTTGAGATTCTCCATGACCATCAAGAATTCGTCCTCTGCCAAGGCGGCAAAGGCGGGTTTGGTAACACAAAATTTAAATCTTCAGTAACCCGCGCTCCCCGGAAAACGGGCCCCGGTGAACCGGGTACGACGGGTAATTATCGACTGGAATTGAAAAGCATTGCCGACATCGGGCTGGTTGGTTTCCCCAACGCCGGCAAATCATCGCTCACCACTTTAATTACTAATGCGCGGCCCAAGACGGCGCCCTATCCCTTTACAACGCTCCATCCGCAGATTGGGATCATCGACTATGTGCCGGAATACGAACGCCTGATTATGGCTGATGTCCCGGGGTTGATTGCGGGCGCGAGCAGCGGGAAGGGGCTCGGGCATCGCTTCCTTAAGCATATCGAACGCTGCAAATTGCTTCTGATTATCTTGGACTTAGCTGGCACGGATACCCGCGATCCACGCCTAGATTATAAGCAGCTGCTAAAAGAGTTAGAACTGTATTCGCCGGACTTATTGGACAAGCCGCGGTTGGTGGTTGCCAATAAAATGGATGAAGATGCCGCCGTCATCAATTTGGTTAAATTTAAAAAGCGCTATCCTAAAGTGGAAGTTGTGCCGATCTCCTGTTTGACGGAAACCGGTATCCCTAAATTGAAGAAAGAATTACTAAAACGAGTGAAGAAAATGCGCGCGAAAGCAAAGCAATCGTCCACGACTAAGGCCTGAGTAAACTACTTTTCTGTTATGTCGGAATATCGACCATTATTGATGCGCTCGAATCGCCTCCTGGGTTCGGCTTTAATTGAGCACAATTTGGTCAAATTTGAGGATCTGGAGGCGGCCAATGAGCGATTGCTGGAGATCGCCACTACCGGTGATTTGCGCCACAGTCGAAAGTAAATCGTCCCCCTTGTTGTGATGGGCGCCGCGAAAAATTTCCCTGCTAGGTTGGCGGGCGCACCGGCAGCGGGGTCCGCGATTCGCCCTAAAGTTAGGTTGATGCGCGCATGAACTACTGGCCGGAATTTTTGATCATAGTGGGAGCGCACGCGCTGG
>SXZN01000115.1 GCA_005787865.1 Opitutaceae bacterium
CACCGTGCAACGCACCGTCCCTGCTCACGTGCACGTTCCCGGTTTATTCAGCCCCCAAGCGGATGATGGCTCTCATCGCCTCCTCTGGGGCAAAATCGATGATGTCTCCCCGCCAGCCCCCTTGACCGATGTCCGCTGCCTCGCCCAAGGCTGGATCAGCCACAGCGTGCTGGATTATCGCCGGCTTGGTCATGCTTGAAAATGAGCGTTCTGGGGCGCGCTTCATTCGCCGGTGAAATAACCCCAGCCACCCCACACGCTGCTGCCGCTCACCGCTTCTGCCAAGGCCCAGCCCACTCGGCCTCTCTCCCCGACCACCCTTATGATCGAAGTTGAAAATCTCACCCGCGTCTTCCGCACTTACAAAAAAAAGCCCGGCTTCTGGGGCGGCGTGCAGGGGCTGTTCCATCGCGAGTTTGAGGAAACCCGCGCCGCAGACCATATCAGCTTCTCAATCAAAGAAGGTGAGTTCGTCGGTTTTCTCGGGCCGAATGGCGCCGGCAAAACCACGACGCTCAAAATACTCTCGGGATTAATTTATCCGACCAGCGGCCGGGCGAGCGTCGCGGGCTTCGACCCGTCCAAGCGCGAAAACGAATACCGCCGCCTCTTCGCCATCGTCCTCGGCCAGAAAAATCAACTCTGGTGGGACCTGCCCGCCATCGAATCGTTCTATCTCCTGCGCGCCATCTATGGTCTCGAGCAGAAAGTTTATCAGGCCACCCTTGATGAACTTGTCACCTTGCTCGGCGTGGGCGCAAAACTGAATGTCATGGTGCGAGAATTATCGCTCGGGGAGCGCATGAAGATGGAGCTCATTGCGGCCCTCCTGCATCGCCCGCGCGTGCTTTTTCTCGATGAACCGACCATCGGCCTCGATGTGGTCTCGCAAAAGGCGGTCCGCGAATTTCTGCGCGATTATAATCGACGCTACAAAACCACGATTCTGCTCACCAGCCACTACATGGCCGACATCACCTCCTTGTGCGAGCGCGTGATCGTCATCGATCGCGGTAAAAAAATTTACGACGGGAACCTAGACCGGATCACGGGAGCTGGGGCCCAACAGCGGATTATCAAGTTCAAGCCCCGCGAGGCGGCCTTGCCGCTCGGCTGGCAACCGGCCCACGGCACAGCCAAAGTTTGTGATGATGGCGAGATGCTACTGCATGTGCCCAGTGAGCAGGTCGTCACGGTCTGCCAACAAATTTTAGGGCTCGGTCAGGTCGACGATCTGACGATTCAAGACGTCCCCCTTGAGGATATTATCACCGAGCTGTTTTCCCGCGGCGTAGCCGCTAAATAGCGGCAAGCTTGCGCGCGCGATATTTCCCGCTATTACTGCCGAGATGGAAATGGTTACTGCGCTCCTCTGCCTCGCCTTCGGCGGCGCTTTAGGCTGGTTCATCGCCCAAGCGCGGGCCGCGGCCACGCATGAACGTGCCCGGCTTTTAACCCTCGACCTCGAGGCGGCCCGCCTGCGCTTGACCGACCTTGAGACGAAAAAATCGAAAATTGAAAATGAGCTCTCGGCCGAGCGGGCCGCGGCCACCGAGAAAATTGGGGCGCTGACTGATGCGCACGAGCGCCTGACCAATTCCTTCAAGGCTCTCTCAGCCGATGCGCTTCGCTCCAACAACCAATCCTTTCTCGAGTTGGCCCGCGAAACTTTTGGCAAACTGCATCAGCAGTCCACCGACGATCTGGGTAAACGCCAACAGGCCATCGACTCGCTCGTCAAACCACTCAAGGAATCTCTCGAGAAGGTTGACGCCAAGATCGGTGAAATTGAAAAAGCTCGCGCCGGCGCTTACAGCGAACTTTCCACGCAGTTAAAATCACTCGGCACTGCGCAAATCTCGCTGCAAGCCGAGGCCGCCAAACTCACCACCGCGCTGCGCTCTACCACGACCGCGGGCACATGGGGCGAACTGCAACTCCGGCGCGTGGTCGAACTCTCCGGGATGAGTTCCTACTGTGATTTTACGGAGCAACAAACTTCAGGGGGTTTTCGGCCCGATCTGATCGTTCGACTCCCCGGTGGCCAGCAAGTGGTCATCGATGCCAAAGCGCCGAACGATGCCTATCGCGAAGCGGTTAATTCCTCCGATGATCAGGTGCGTTCCGCTAAATTAGCGGAGCACGCGGCCAAAGTTCGCGGCCACATCGATGCCCTCGGCGCTAAAGATTATTGGGCGCAATTTCAGCCTTCACCAGAATTCGTCGTGCTATTTCTTCCGGGCGATCAATTCCTCGCCGGCGCTCTACAAGGTGACTCGAATCTCATCGATCGAGCGATTAGCAAAAAAGTTCTGCTTGCCACGCCGGCGACACTCATCGCGCTCCTTAAGGCCGCGGCTTACGGTTGGCGCCAGGAAGCGATTTCAAAAAATGCCGACGAAATCGCCGACCTTGGGCGGCAACTCTACGATCGCATTAAAGGCTTCGCTGAACATCTCGAGAAAGTTGGCCGCAGCCTCGAGAACGCCAGCAAATCGTATAATTCAGCGGTGGGAGCCTACGAAGGCACGCTCCTCCCCGGGTCACGTAAATTCTTAGAACTCGGCGCCAAAGGCGTGAAAGAGATCATTGAGCCGAGTCTGATTGAAACAACCCCGCGCGAGATCACCAAGCGCAGTTAAGATTGCGGCCGGCCCCCCAGGCTCAGCCCCAACTTTCTGATCGTGACTTTCGCGGCTTTTTTGTGGCCAATCAGCCCATGCAATCACCCGAAGGCATTTGGCAACCGCTGTACGCCGAACTCGACGGCGAAGAGGCCCCAAAAATGATGCTCGATAAAATGGAGCTGGAACTAACTGGCGGAGAATATGCCGTGCGCTTTGGTGGCGTCACCGCTG
>SXZN01000116.1 GCA_005787865.1 Opitutaceae bacterium
CGTTCCTTTTTTGACTGAGGCGCCGGAGACCTTGAATGTTTTTATGCGCGATGGGCAAAAAGTAACGATGGGGGATCGGGCTTTCCGCGAGTATAAGTCAAAGCATGAGGCGCTCATGAAGGGCGCTAAGGTCGAGACGTACGTCTATTCCGCGGGGGGGATTTTTCCCAATATTGTCGGGACCGTGTTGTTGGTCGCGGGGTCCATCTTGATTGCTTTAGTGCTGGGGGTATTGAGCGCCATTTATTTGAGTGAGTACGCTACGGATGGCACGTTCATCCGTTTTTTGCGGCTCTCCATTGTCAACTTGGCGGGCGTCCCCTCCATTGTGTACGGCCTCTTTGGCTTCGGGTTTTTTGTGATCGCCCTCGATTTTGGGGTCTCGCTGATCGCTGGTTGGCTGACCCTGGCCTTCATGGTGCTGCCGGTCATCATCACCGCTTCGGAGGAGGCGCTCAAGGCGGTCCCCAAAGGCTACCGCGAGGGTTCCTTGGCTCTCGGCGCCACTAAATTTCAGACGATTATGTCGAACGTGCTGCCCTATGCCATGCCGGGTATTTTGACCTCCTCCGTGCTCTCGATCGCGCGGGTAGCGGGGGAGACCGCCCCGATCATGTTTACGGCCGCTTTTGTGATGCGCGACGAATTGCCGTGGCAGGTGCAGAAGTGGACCGATTTTATTTTTCAAGGTGTGATGGCGCTGCCCTACCACATCTACGTCGTCGCTTCCAAGATTCCGCAAAATGAATACACGCGTAACGTCCAATATGGCACCGCGTTTGTGTTTCTTTTCACCGTCGCCGCCATCGCCATGACCGCGATTATTCTCCGGCAACGACTCCGCAAGAAATACCAATGGTAACCACCTCCGCCATGCCTGCTCCTTCGCCTTCAGTTCAATCGCTCCTCCGTCCCGTCATGCCCGTCGGGTCGACTAACGGCACGCCGACTAGCGCAGTGCCCCAGACCGCCATCGAAATCGATGATCTCGATTTCTGTTATGGCGCCAGCAAGGCTCTGCACGCTATCACGCTCAATATTCCGGCGCGGCAGGTAACGGCTTTCATCGGGCCTTCGGGTTGCGGCAAGAGCACGTTGTTGCGCTGCCTTAATCGCATGAATGACTTGATTGACGGGGCCCGCGTCACGGACGGCCAAATCCGCATCGATGGGGTTGATATTAATGATCCGCGGGTCGACGTGATCGAATTACGCAAGCGTGTGGGCATGGTGTTTCAAAAATCGAATCCTTTTCCGAAATCGATCTACGATAATATCACCTACGGGTTGCGCATCCAGGGGGAGAGCAATAAAGCGCGGCTTGATGAAGTCGTGGAGAAGAGTCTCCGCGGGGCGGCCTTGTGGGATGAGATCAAGGACCGTTTGCATGAAAGCGCCTTGGGCATGTCGGGCGGTCAGCAGCAACGGCTCTGCATCGCGCGCGCGATTGCGGTAGAACCGGAAATTATTTTGATGGATGAGCCCTGTTCCGCCCTTGATCCGATCGCGACGGCCAAGGTTGAAGAGCTGATTCACGACTTAAAAAAACAGTTCACCATTGTGATCGTGACCCACAACATGCAACAAGCGGCGCGGGTCTCTGACCGGACCGCTTTTTTCTATCTGGGCAAACTCATCGAATATGCGGAAACTAAGGTGATTTTCATGCAACCCGCTAACGCGCAAACGGAGGCCTATGTCTCCGGTCGCTTTGGCTAGACCATCCGCTCCGCAAAATAACTATCAATTACCCTGCTGCCGTTAGCGGCCATCGCTCCCGCCTACTTAATACAATTCCATGAAACGTTTCTTCGACGCTGAACTAGAAAATTTTCGCTCCCACTTATTAAGCATGGGCGAGCGCGCCATTGAGCAGACCCGCCTCGCCATGCGCGCACTGGCGGATGCGGATATTGCCTTAGCGGATAAGGTCATCGCGGCGGATGATGAAATTGATAAGTTGGAGGTGCAGATTGACGAGGAAGCGATCCGCTACATGACCCTGCGTGGTCCGGTTGCTTCGGAGCTGCGCATTATCGTGGTCGGCATGAAAGCCAGTCATGACTTGGAGCGAGTGGGGGATGAGGCGACGGGGATTGCGCGGCGCTCGCGCAAGCTGGCGATCGAGCCCCGACTCGAGCTTTACGCTGATCTGCCGCGCATGGCGAACATTGCGTTAGAAATGTTACGCGATGCTTTAGACTGTTTTGCCAAAGAGGACGTCCAGAAGGCCTTGAACGTCATTCGGCGTGATGCGGAGGTGGATAATTTAAATCGGCTACTCTATCGCCGCTTAATGAGTTTCATGATCGAGAAACCGGATACAATCTCTCGCGCCATTGAGCTGATGTTTATTTCAAAATCGATCGAGCGAATTGCTGACCACGCGACTAATATCGCGGAGGAAATGGTCTTTCTTTCGAAGGGGCAGGATATTCGCCATAGCGATGTGGCCAAGACCGGCGCGCTCCCGCCGACGGCGTCCACGCCTTAAGCGGCGCGGCTTGCAGATAACCAGAATCAGCGGGCGCCCTTCGCTCAGGCTGAGCGACTGCGCGGTAGGCGAACTAAGATGGTCAGGCCTTGGCCCGGAGGGCTCTCGGCCCAGACGCGGCCGCCGTGCAGGTGGGCTAAATGTTTCACGATGCTGAGGCCGAGACCCGTGCCACCGGTTTCGCGCGAGCGGCCCTTTTCTACGCGGTAAAAGCGCTCAAAAATATGGACGAGATCTTCGCTGGGAATGCCCGGGCCGTTATCATGGACAAAGCATTCAACTTCGTCCGATTCGACGAGGCGGGCGCCGATTTCTATCCGCGAACCGGAAGCGGTGTATTTGAGCGCATTTTCAATCAGATTGCTGAAGATTTGCGTGAGCTTTTCCTCGTCAGCGCTGATGGTGCCGAGCTCGGCGGCGGCTTGCGCTGAGATTTGATAGCCCCGCGCATGGGGTCGTTGTTGATAGTCGGCGGCCAATTGCGCGAAATAATAGTCGAGCTGCACCGGCGCAAATTTCA
>SXZN01000117.1 GCA_005787865.1 Opitutaceae bacterium
CATTCCTTATTTCTTTGTCCTCATGTCGAAATTTAAATCTATCCGTGATCTCACTTTGGCTGGTCAACGCGTGCTGCTCCGCGTCGATTTTAATGTGCCGCAGGACAAGGTCACGGGCGCGATCACTAATAACCAGCGGATCGTCGCTGCCTTGCCTACGATCAAGCACGCGCTCGCCCAAGGCGCGGCGGTGGTGTTGATGTCGCATCTGGGTCGGCCTGACGGGCAAAAAATTGCCAAGTTTTCCCTTCGGCCGATCGCGGTTGAGCTCGAGCGGTTGCTTGGTCAGCCGGTAAAATTTTTGGATGACTGTGTGGGTCCGGCGATCGAGGCGGCTTGTGCGCGCTTAGTACCCGGCACGGTGGTGTTTTTAGAAAATCTGCGTTTCCACTTCGAAGAAGAGGGTAAGGTGAAGCTGGCGGGTGGGACCACGCAGAAAGCTGATCCGATCGCGGTGACGGCCTTCCGCGCCTCGCTGACGAAATTGGGCGACGTATTTGTGAACGATGCCTTCGGCACGGCGCACCGGGCGCATTCGTCGATGGTCGGAGTGGGTTTGCCGGTGAAAGCGGCCGGCTTCCTGATGGCAGCTGAGCTAAAGGCCTTTGCGGCGGTGCTGGATCAGCCGCAGCGGCCGCTGCTGGCAATTCTCGGCGGAGCTAAAATTGCCGATAAAATTCCGCTGATTCAAAATCTCATTAAAAAAGCCGATGAGATCATTATTGGTGGAGGCATGGCTTATACTTTCAAGAAAGTGACGCATGGAATGGAAATCGGCACGAGTTTGTTTGATGCCGATGGGGCCAAGTTGGTGCCCGAGCTCGTTGCGCAGGCCAAGGCGCGCGGCGTGAAATTAATTTTCCCCGTGGACTATATTTGCGCTGATAAATTTGATCCGCAAGCCGCCACGCAGCCGGCGAATGATGCCACGGGAATTCCGGTGGGTTGGATGGGGCTCGATGGTGGTCCCCAGTCGAGCGCGCTCTATCGCGAGGCGATTTTACGGGCTAAGACCGTGATCTGGAATGGTCCCTCGGGCGTCTTTGAATTTGAGCAATTTGCTGGCTCAACCCAGGCGATGGCGGCGGCCGTAGCCGAAGCGACCGTTCGCGGGAGCATCACCGTGATTGGCGGCGGCGATACGGCGACCGCGGCGAAGAAATTTAACATCGCCAATCGCGTTACGCACTGCTCCACCGGCGGCGGCGCGAGCCTCGAATTCCTCGAAGGTAAAGTATTGCCCGGGGTGGCCTTCTTGGAAAATTAAATTGTAGGAATCAATTTATCCCTGACTGTTAAGGGCCGATTAATTTAAAACTACTTTTACATGCATCGCAAAAAACTGATCGCGGGAAATTGGAAGATGAACAAGACAGCGACTGATGGAGTCGCGCTGACCCGTGAGTTGATCGCGGCGCTCGGCCGCGAAACCGCCGTCGAGGTCGTGCTGTGTCCGCCCTTTACCGCCTTGGAAAGTGTGGGTCGGGCGCTGGAGGGGCATGCGCTTAAGCTCGGGGCGCAAAATATGCATGCGGAGAAGAGTGGCGCTTTTACGGGAGAAATTTCGGCGGAGATGCTGCGGGGTCTTTTTGTGACCCACGTTATTCTGGGCCACAGTGAACGGCGCACTTACAATGCGGAGACTGACGCCAGTATTAATCAGAAAGTTTTGGCGGCGTTGGCCCATCAATTGAAACCCATTTTGTGTGTAGGGGAAACGCTGGCTGAGCGCGAATCCGGGGCTACCTTGGCCGTCGTGCAACGGCACGTTGAGCGCGGGTTGCAGGGCGTGACGCCGGAGCAAATGGGCGCCTGCATTATTGCCTACGAACCAGTCTGGGCGATCGGCACGGGCCAAGTAGCCACCACGGCCCAGGCGCAAGAAGTGCACGCTTTCATTCGTGATCTGCTCACCAAGCTTTATGGCACACCGCTGGCGCAGAAGGTCCGCATTCTTTACGGTGGTTCGATGAAGCCCGCCAACGCGCCTGAATTATTGGCCGCGCCGGATATTGATGGTGGCCTAATTGGCGGGGCCGCCCTGGAGGCTAAATCATTTATCGAGCTCGTGCGGGCGGCGGCGGCTCGTTGAGGCCCCCGCTAATCGGGCTCAATGCGAGCGTGTGCCCAAGTGCGTGGCGAGGGCGGCGAGAAAAGTGGTATCCCTTGCTAATTGACTGAGGGCCGCCAGCGCCGCCTTGGTTTGGCTAGCGGCGTGCTCGGCGGAGGCTTCTAAACCATGGAGTTTTACGTAGGTGGTTTTGTCCGCCTGCGCATCTTTGCCCGCAGTTTTACCGAGCGTTGCCGTGTCAGCAGTGGCGTCGAGAATGTCGTCAGTGATTTGAAAAGCTAAGCCGAGATGCCGGCCGATGCGGCGCAAGTGGGCGAGTTGTTGGTCGTCCGCACCGCCGCACAGCCCGCCTACCACCAGCGCCGCGCTGAGCATCGCGCCGGTCTTTTGGTGATGAATATATTCTAGGTCAGCGGCCGTTACATCGGCTTTTTTTTCTGCGAGGAGATCTTCCATTTGGCCGCCAATCAGTTGCTCGCTCCCGGCGGCATCGCCGATTTCGCGCGTCAGGGCGACGCAGAGAGTTGGGGTGGTCGCGTAG
>SXZN01000118.1 GCA_005787865.1 Opitutaceae bacterium
GCCAAAGCCGCTTCTTCTCCACCCTGTAAGCGGCGCATCAACTCTTCATCGCTGGCGCCAGTAGCTAAGTCAGCAGCCATGATTCAATGCGTATGATTCATCTGCAAATCGGGCGCCGTCGCATGATCAAAAGCGGCAATTTTTGGTAACATCAGCGCCAGGTAGCGGCGGCCATCTTCGGCGGCCATCAGCGCGGCCACTTTTTGTACATGAACCGTAAGCGCTTGTTCGCAAACTGAGCGTAATTCTTTAACGGCCGTCTCAGCGGCTACTCGATCCGCTGGCGAACTGGGCTTAGCCGCCAGCGCATCGCGCACTTTAGTCGCCTCTTGGATTAACCGGCAGTGCTCAACGCAGCTACCGGCGTAAGCTTGGTGCACGACTTGAATCGCGGCAAACTGCTGATCGGTGAGATGGAAATCTTGCCGCAGCCAATGCCAAGCGTCTCTCTTTTCAGCCGCAGCGTGCAGCGCTGAGTCACAGCTCAGGCGATAACAAACAAAACCAAAAATGCCGGCGCCCAGCACAATCAACGCTAAGGTGCTCACTAAATATTTCATGGCTGGATCGACAGCAGCCCCGCCTGCACCCGAGGATCGAGCTCAACTAAATAGGTGCTGACCAACACCTCGCGATCCATGCGGGCACGGATGACGGCCGCCGTTCGGCCAGTGTAGGCCGCGATCCCGCAGGCCGCGATAGCCGCGAATAGCCAAACCACCGCATGGCGCCGCAAATAATCCGCCCAGGTAACGTGCGTTGATCGCCGCAGGCGCGCCCAAACCTGCGGCCGGAAGGCTGGATCGGCGGGTGGACTGACCCGCCAAGCACGCAAACGCTCGGTTAAGCTATCAGGGGGAATAGTCATAGAGAGTAGTACTTAATACACCGCGACCGAACAAATCACTCACGAGCACTAAAATATTCCGAGGGATTTATGCCTGAGTGGTGTATTAATCAATGACGCTCGTTTCATCTTTTGTCGAACGCTCAAATTAACCCATCCTATCATCATGAAAAATATCCGTTCTCTCTTCGCTATTTTATTTACGCTCAGTGCCGCCCTGAGCTTTGCCGAAACGAAAGCACCCGCGCCGAATGCCCCTATGGCACCCTCGGCCACGTGGCTAGCCCAAGCCCAGAGCCAGTATCCGCTCAAGACCTGCGTCGTATCGGCAGAGGAAATCGGCGGGTCGATGGGCCCGGGCATCAACTATGTTTATCAACAAGCGGGCCAACCCGACCGGCTCGTGCGCTTCTGCTGCAAACATTGCCAGCAGGATTTCAATCAAGACCCCGCCAAGTATCTTAAGCTCATCGACGATGCCGCTAAGGCAAAATAACCTTCCGCGCGCCTTGGCCTGACTCGTCAAGGCGCCGCCATCAGGGCCCGCTCCTTTCCCTCAAAAAACCACCCCCCAGACACCCCCGACCCAATGATCACACGCTTATGGCTCATCCTCGCGTTGGGCGCGGCAGCGGGCGCAGGCTATTTCTTTGCTGGCTCACCCGTCGCTGCACCGGGCGCTCGGCCCAGCGTCGCCGCGCGCACCTATCAGTGCCCCATGCACCCGTGGATTAAATTGGATCGACTGGGTAAATGCACGATCTGCGGGATGGATTTGGTTACGACCAATCAGCCGGGAGGCAACGACTCGACGGCCGCGGACCCTGATCTGGTCACCCTGACGCCAACGAGCGCCGCCATCACGGGCGTCCAAACAGCCATCGTCAAACGCGATCTATTAATTCGCACCACCCGGGTGGCGGGCGTGATTGCTGATGACGAAACTCGTCACCGCATTCTGGCCGCCCGCGTCCCCGGCCGCGTCGAAAAATTATTCGTGAATTATGTCGGCGCCGAGGTAACCGCCGGCGCGCCGCTTGTAACCATTTACAGTCCAGAATTGCTCACCGCCCAACGCGTTTACCTCGAGCGGCTCAAGGCGGGAACTTCGGCCTACACCCAGTCAGAACGTTCTGCCGCCCGCGAGCGGTTACTAGAACTTGGGTTGACGAATGAGGAAATCACGATTTTGGAACACACCCAAGAGCCCACCGCGATTCTCACGGTGCGCGCGCCGATGACTGGCACCGTAGTGACGCGGTCGGCCTACGAGGGGCAATATGTGCAAACGAATGACCCACTCTTTGAGATCGGTGATTTTGCCACGATGTGGTTTGTGTTTGATGCACACGAAAGTGACTTACCGTGGCTCCAACTCGGTCAGCAAGTTGAAGTCACCACCCCTAGTCGACCCGGGCAGATTTTAACCGCCCCCATCGCCTTTATAAATCCCAACCTCAATGCCGCCACGCGGACTGTCAGTGTGCGAGTCGTCCTCACGAATACCGACCGCACCTTACTCCACGAACAAACGGCCTTAGGTCGTGTGCGGATCGAACAACCGGACACGCTCATTGTCGAACGCCGCGCCGTGCTCCAACACAGCGGGGCGCCGATCGTTTATCTAGAACAAGCCAACCATCGCTATATTGCGCGGGCAATTCAGCTCGGACGAATTGGGGACGAATTCGCCGAGGTACTTGCGGGCCTAGCCGAGGGCGATCGCGTCGTCACCGAAGCGGCGCTGATCCTGGATAGCCAAGCTCAACTCGCTCATGCCGCGACGAGCGCTCCCGCGAACCAAGTCATCGCAACGACTTCACTGGTGCGCGACGCCACTCCCCGCAAAGCCTCCGCGGCTAGCTCAGCGCATTTAATCACCTTGGCCTTAGCGAGCGCCGATGGGGCCGCCGCCCTGGCCACTGATAGTCTTAGCGCTTACCAGAAAAGTCTCCCCATCATCCGTAGCGCGCTGGCGAGCTACCTGGCAAATTCTGGTGAGGACCAATGCAGTCCGCTCGCAAACCTGGCCTTGCCCGACCAAGCTGACCTGCGCCTGGCGCGGCGCGACTTCGAACCTTTTAGTACCGCGCTCGCCGATCTTGTCCGCGCGCAACGTTTACCGACCCATGAAAAAATCTGGATCTTTGAGTGCCCGATGTCGCCCGTCTTAGGCACCGGGCGGTGGCTGCAGCGTACCGCCGAGCTAAAAAATCCTTTTTTTGGGTCGGCGATGCTGCGCTGCGGCGAAGAGGTAAAATAAATTTATCCGCCCATGATTAACGGGATTATTCGTTGGTCGCTACAAAATCGTTTTATTGTGTTGGCGGCATTTCTTGCCCTCTGCGCGTGGGGCGTCGTGGCTCTGCAACGGGTCCCCATTGATGCGATCCCTGATCTGTCAGAGAATCAGGTAATCGTCTACGCTGACTGGCCAGGCCGTTCGCCCCAAGAAGTGGAGGATCAAATCACTTATCGACTTTCGGTTACGCTCCAGGGCCTCGCGGGAGTGAAAGTGGTACGGGCGACGTCGATGTTTGGTTTCTCGTTTCTCACGGTAATTTTTGAAGATAAAATTGACCCCTACTTCGCTCGCTCGCGCGTGTTGGAACGCCTCAATGCCATTGGCGATATGCTCCCTGCCGGGGTCGTCGCTCGGCTGGGACCGGATGCCACTGGGCTGGGCTGGGTTTATCAATATTACCTCAAAGACGCTTCGGGTACGCAGAATCTCGGCACCCTCCGCACCCTGCAGGATAATTTTATCCGCTACCAACTGGCCGGCGTATCCGGCGTCGCCGAGGTCGCCAGTATCGGGGGCTTCGTCCGCCAATATCAAATCGAAGTCTCTGCCTTAAAATTAAAGCAATTCGACCTTATGCTCGGGGACATCATCGCCGCCGTGAGCCAAAGTAACCTCAACGTGGGCGGCAAAACGGTCGAAGAAAATGGCGCAGAATTTATTGTCCGCGGCATCGGCCTCATTACGAGCGTCGCCGATTTAGAAAAAATTCCCCTCGTAACGCGCGGCGACCAGCCGCTCTACCTTCGGGATGTAGCGACCATCCAGATCGGCGGTGATTTTCGCCGCGGCACCCTCGATGTAGACGGTCGCGAGGTTGTCGGTGGTATCGTGATCATGCGCTACAGTGAAAATGCCTATCGCGTGATTGCAGCCGTCAAAGCCCGCCTCGCCACGATGGCAGCGGGCCTGCCCGCCGGCGTATCGATCGCCTCGTTTTACGACCGCAGCGAACTCATCGATCGAGCGATCAAGACGCTTAAGCATGCCCTCACGGAGGAAATCATCCTCGTGACGCTCATGCACATTCTCTTTTTGTTTCATTTCCGCAGCATCCTCGTCGTCACGCTGCCCCTGCCAGCCTCCCTGTTGATATCTTTTATCCTCATGGATCGCTTCGGCATTCCGTCCCATATCATGTCGCTCACCGGCATCGC
>SXZN01000119.1 GCA_005787865.1 Opitutaceae bacterium
CCCAAACAGGCTTATACGCGGCTTCGGGCGGCTCACCCTTCTTATTGGGTCATTATTTAGAGCGGATGCGGAAATATGGCGTGATGCGCTGTCAGCCGCTCGGGATTGTCGCCTCAATTTCCGGCACAGTTAATTTCAACCTTGTTTCGCAATTTAAAATCAAGGGGGCTTCCACGGGATTTTCATCGGCCTGCGCCTCCTCGGCGCATGCGATGGGTTTTGCCTATGATGATATTGCGCTCGGTCGGCAGAAGCGGATGTTTGTGGTGGGGGGTGAGGATGGTAACGTAGAGAGCATTTTACCCTTTGCGGGCATGCGCGCTCTCTCGCTGCAATCTGATCCAGCCCTTGCTTCGCGGCCCTTTGATGTGGCGCGCGACGGTTTTGTCGGCACAGGCGGCGGGGCTGTCTTGGTGCTCGAAAGTGAGGAGGAAGTTGAGCGCCGCGGGGCCAAAATTTACTGTGAGCTCGCGGGTTGGGGGCAAGGATCAGATGGACACAATGTGGCTATTTCACACCCCGAGGGAGCCGGGCTGCAGCTCGCGATTGAAAATGCGCTCCGCGCTTCTGGGGTAAAGGCCGACGACGTAGATTATATTAATGCCCACGCAACCTCGACGCCGATTGGCGATATTTCAGAGGCCAAAGCGATCCAGGCCATTTTTAAAAATAATCTAGCGCGCACAGCCGTTAGCAGCACCAAGGCGCTCACCGGTCATGGGCTCTCCCTGTCAGGTGCCATGGAAGCTGGTTTTTGTGCGCTCGCCATCAAGGAAGGGTTTATGCCCGGATCGGCCCATATTACAAAAATCGATCCGGCCTGTGCGGGCCTTAATATTATCCGGGCGACTTTGCCGCAGCGTCCTCAGGTGGTGCTGAGCAACAGTTGCGGCTTCGGTGGAGCTAACGTCAGCTTGGTCTTTCGTGCGGTCTAACGCATGAGCGCCATTCATCTCTCGACCCGCTATCGCACTGCCTTTGTCACCGGGGCCAGCACGGGATTGGGTCGCGCCTTTACCGATATGTTACTGGCGCAGGGCGTTGAGGTTTGGGGTACTGCGCGCGATACGATTCGTCTGCCGGCGCGGCCGGGTTTTCATGCGGTAGCGCTCGAGCTCGGTGATGGCTCCGCCGCTGAAGCGATATTTCTTGCGGCCGAGCAGTCCGCGGGGGGCTTTGATATCGTGATTAACAATGCTGGTTTTGGGGCCTTTGGGGCTTTTGCCCACACTGAGTTTTCGGTGTGGGAGGAACAACTTCGGCTGATGTTAGTTAATACGGCGCGACTCAGTCATGTCGCCCTGCGCGGTATGCTCGCGCGCCGTCGTGGGGCGCTCGTTAATATCTCATCGATTGCGGGTGAATTTGGGCTGCCCTATCAGGCCATTTATAATACGACCAAGGCGGGTCTCTCGGCTCTCAACGAAAGCTTGATGTATGAGTTGACTGGCACAGGCGTTATCATGATCGATTTTCGGCCAGGTGATTATCGCACTAATTTTGAGGGTGCGGTCCGCCGCCCTGAGCAAGCGGCTGGTTTGGCTCATGACATGATCAACCCCGCTCGGATGAGCCGCGCCTGGTCCTCTTTTGTGGCACTCATGCGTTCCGGTCCCGCGCCGGCCCATGCGGCCGAGTCATTGCGTCGTACCCTCCTGCGTGGTCGGAGCGGCACGGTGCGGACTGGACGTTTTTTTCAGGCCCAGCTGGGGCCCTTTTTAGCGCGTTTCGGCACTTTAGCTTTCAAGCGCAAAGTGCAGGAAAAATATTTTGGACTCTAAAGTTGTGGAATTTCTTTTAGCTGATGCGCTGGCACTTATTTTTGAATAGTATTCCGCTTTTATAAATCATGGCTCGCGTCCGCATCCTTGTTCTCACCTCTAGCACTGGCGCTGGTCATGATACGCGGGCGCAGGCTTTTGCGGAGTGGTGCTTTGAACTTTATCGGCACGAGGTTGATGTGCGCATTGAGCAGATGCTCGAGAAGTCCTCCGGTTTTTTTAGTGCCGGCGTGCGTTTCTATAATTGGATTCAGAAGAAATCACCCTGGGTGCATAAGGCGTTTTATCTTTTTGTAGAGTTACTGAGTTGGCTTAATCGGCGGACGGTTACCCTTGGGCGCGCTTATTATGAATCAGTGCTGCGGGAATATCAGCCGCATCTCGTGTTCAGCGTGCATGATTGTTTGAATCGGGGGTATTTTCAAATGGCCAAGAGGATTCTGGGCCCCGAGCGGGTACGCTGCGCCACTTATTGCGGAGAATTTTCCGGTGGTTTTGGTTATAGTATTAATTGGGTAGAACCGAGCGCAGACCTCTATGTGTCGCGCACCGACACCGCCCGCGATTATGCGGTCAAGCTCGGTATGCCCATCGCGCGGACGCAAGTGCGTGGCTACTTGATGCAGCCGCGCTCATCGATTGAAGTATTTAATGCTAAAAATCGGGCGGACTATCTCTCGGCGACGCTGCATCTGCGTGCCGACTTGTTCACCGTGTTCCTCGCCACGGGGGGGAATGGCGCCAACAACCATGTGGAGCTTTTGGCCAAGTTGCTGCCGTATGCCGATAAAATCCAGGCGATCGTGATTTGTGGCAATAATCGCGAAGCTTATAATCAGTTGGTGCGTTGGCGGGCAGCGCATCCCCAGCTCAATTGCTTTGTGGATGGTTTTTCAGGGGAAGTGCATCTGCTCATGCAAGTCAGTGATGTCATCGTTACTCGGGGCGGGACCACAACTTGCGCCAAGGCGCTGCATTTTCGCTGCCCCATCATTTTTAACGCCCTCGGGGGTATTATGCCACAGGAAGAATTGACGGTGAAATTTTTTCAACGGGGGGCCGGCGTGGAACGAATTAATAATGCCGCAGATTTTGAGACGATTATTGCAGCTTGGATGGCTGATCCGTCGGTTTACGATCGCTTGCACGATAATTTCCTGAAATTGCGCTACGAGGAAAATCCTACGGTTCTGATTACCGAGCTGGTTGATTTAGCCCAGCAGGCAGCGGGTACTTCGATCAAGCCAGGACTGTTTTCCCCTAAAATATACGAGGCCTAGTCGCCTGCCCGCAGCTCATTAGGCGCCTAGGTTCTCCGCCCAGCCGGCCGGGCAACTGTTTTATCGGCTGATTTTCCTGCTTTCCTGAACCCTGCATTATGCGTTGGCTGCTAGTCGCCCTGCGCGATGTCTCGTCCCCCTTACATAGCCCTGATATTTACGACGTTCCCAAAGGTTTCCGAAACCTTTCTGCAACGTGATGTTTTGGCGCTCCAGGCGCAGGGAATCCGGCTGAAACTCTATTCATTGTGGGGCGGCGGCGGTGAGTTTAGCGGTATGACGGTGCAGCGTTTTCCTAAGTGGCGGCTGCTGCCGTTAATTATTTTTACGATTCCGTGGAATTGCTTTCGTCGACCGCGCATCGTGCGTGATCTTTTTGTGGGCGTGTTTACACGGCGCGCACCCTCCTGGTTAAATTTTTGGGAAAACATGCTCGGGGCCGGTTTTGCCGGCTGTTATTATCGCCAATTGCGGCAGGATCCACCGGACTTGGTGCACGGGGCTTGGGCGGGTGCGCCCGCCACGGCCGGTTGGCTACTCGGTCGGATAGCTGGCTGGCGCTATAGCACGGGGGCGCATGCCTATGATATTTATGAGCACGGTGGTGATTGGTGGTTGCAGGAAAAACTACAGCACGCGCAATTTATTCATACTTCGACCGAGATGGGGCGCCGCGAATTAATCACCCGCGGGGTATCCGCCGATAAAATTGTCTGTATCCGTCGCGGGCTGGAGGCTTTTTCGCTTTGCAAGCCGCTGCGGGTAAATCGCCGCCCGCTGCGTTTGTTGTGCATTGCCCGGCTTGTTCCTAAAAAAGGATTATTTTACCAACTGCAAATCTACGCCGCGCTTAAGCGAGCGGGACTGGCTTTTGAGGCGCGGGTGGTGGGGGCTGGCCCCCTCCGTGCATCACTCGAAGCGGCCGTGCAAACGCTGGATTTAGGCGCAGAGGTGAAGTTTATAGGCCATCGAGAATCGGCCGCTGTTTGGTCGGAATTGGCTTGGGCTGATGGACTGCTGCATACGGGGATCATTGCTCCCAGTGGCGATCGGGATGGATTGCCAAATGTTATTCCCGAGGCGATGGCCGCCGGTGTGCTCGTGGTCACCTCGCCAGTCTCAGCCACGACGGAGGCTATTCATCACGAACGCACTGGATTGGTGGCGGCCGTCGATGCCCCGCTCATTTGGGTAAATGCCCTGCGCCGATTGAGTGAAGATGATGAGTTGGCTGAGCGCTTGCGGGTGGCGGCGCGCCAGTGGGTAGAGGCACACTACGATGCGCATAAAAATACCGCGCAATTGATGCAATGTTTCCAGCACGCGATGAGCCCCGCTAAGCCCGAACATGAATAATTTTTCGACGCTGGCCCGAGGTTATTTCTATCGTACCCTCTCGTGGCGCTGGCTTAATTTCTCCGGCGCATAACCCTGCGATGATTTACTACGATATCACCAAGATGGGCGCCGCGCAGCATCGCTCGGGTTTGATGCGACTGACTTCTCGGTTGATGGAAGAGCTCGGCGGTAATGTTACGGCGGTGGTTTGGGCTAACTCGCGGCGGGCATTTTTGACTCACGCTAAAAAAATAGCGGTCAATTTTAAGCCCGCCGACTGGTTGCTGACGGTGGAGATGTTCAGCGAGGCCGAGCGGCCCGGTTTCTCTGATTTTGTGCATCACCCTCCTTGCCGATTGGCGGCGATGTTTCATGATGCCATTCCGATTAAATTTCCCCACATCACGTGGCCGCAAAGTGTTCAGCGTCATCCGGAATACATGAAATTATTGGCGAGTTTTGATCGGACCTGGGCCATCTCCGAGGCAACTCGGCAGGATTTCACGGGCTTCTGGAAATGGCAGGGGGTCGCGTCGAAGGGCCCGGTAGAGGTCATCGAACTCGGCGCCGATTTTGATGGGAGTAAGCGCGTGCAGCGCGACGCCCGACCGACGTCAGGCCGCCCAGCGCTGGTGTGCGTGGGGATTGTTGAGCCGAGAAAAAATCAGGGCTTTCTGCTGGATGTGGTGGAGGCTTTATGGGGGGAGGGCGTAAATTTTGAATTACACGTCGTGGGGCGAGTAAATCCTCACTTTGGTCGCCCGTTACTCAAACGCGTGCGGGCACTCGAGGATCGGCAGAAGCTTTTCCATTTTCATGCGCAAGTGCGCGATCGTGAATTGGGTCGGCTCTATGCCCATGCGCGGGCCGTTGTTTTCCCGACAATCGCAGAGGGCTGTGGCTTGCCGCTGCTCGAAGCTTTATGGCGCGGCGTGCCGTGCGTGTGCAGTGATCTGCCGGTCTTGCGTGAGAATGCCGCCGCGGGTGGCTGTCTTTTAGCGCCGGTTAATGATCATCTCGAGTGGCAGAAACAATTGCGCGGCCTCTTGACGAATGAGACAGATTATCAGCGCTTACAAACGGAGGCCATGACGCGAGCCTTACCCCGATGGGCCCATACTGCGCGGACGTTATTGCAGGCTTTGCGCTAACTTACATTTGCTTCACCGCATAGGCCATGGCGGTGGCAATTTTATCTAAATCTTCCTCGCTATGGAG
>SXZN01000120.1 GCA_005787865.1 Opitutaceae bacterium
GCTTACTACAGCTACAACGTAGCGGTCGCGACAACTCGCAAAGCGATGGGCCTGGCAGATGAGCTGCGTCCCGGCGGCGAATTGCGCGATTCAGCTAAATAACCGCGCCGCACTTGCTGCGATAATTTATCGGCTCAGACTTCGTCCCAATTGCTGGGCAATTTTCATACCTGCCCCCAATTCATTTCGGCCCAGCTGAGTCGGTTGTCTTGTATGAAAATTCCTCGTCCCCTTTTAGTTGCAATGGGAGTGGTCGCGTTAGTTGGCGCGGTCCTTGCAACGCTGGCTTTCCTGCCGGGGGTGCAGCGCTGGGCTCTCCTGCGCGCAGCGGCGCAGGCGCCGAGTTGGCCACTCGAAGTGGCGGACGTGTCCATCGGTTGGCAGAAAATTAGCATGCGCGGCGTGGCGCTGCAGCACGCTGGGCTGAGCATAAAATTTGATAAACTCACGGCGGATTATTCGTTGCGCCAACTTCTGTGGTCTCGTCGCCTCGAAGTCCATCAGCTGACGGTGGCGGGTTTGTTGGTTGATGGGCGCCAGCCTGCGGCGGGCTTGGCCTCGGTTGCGGCCGTGACCGCGCCGCTAACGGCGGCTGGATTATTGGCCCAATGGCGTCTTCCCTTAGAATTTACCTTAGATGATATTCTGCTCGAGGGGCGGATATTATTGCCGGGCGCCGCCGCCGTGGTTGCTGACCTTAAGCTCACGGGCGGTCAATTCGCGCCGGGTCGCGCCGGGGCCTTGCAGTTGAAGGCTGTCTTAAAAAACGCGGCACCCAACGCGCCGGTTAGCATTTTGCACGCGCAAATTGATCTGCAAGCGACTCAGGGTCCGGAGCATTATTTTACGCAGATCAGTGTAACGGCGTTAGTCGATGCTTTCGGGAAAAATATTACTGAACAAAGCCAACTCAAGCTTTCGGTCGATTTAGAGCAGTCTTCAGCTGGGGAGAAATATTCCTTGCACGCCGATACCTTGGTGGGCGGTGTTCCGGAAAATATATTATCCTTAGACGCTAGCTTGCCTCTGGGGGCGCAAGAATACGCTGGGCAATGGTCGCTCAAGGGTCGGACTGCTCAAGTCGAACCCTTCTATTTTGGCGGTTTATTGCCCGAGTTTAAGGCTAACGGCGATGGTCGGTTTGGGTTTAACCCGGGCCGTGCGGCGCAGAGCCTTCAGGGGAAATTGCAGGTAGATGTTAATCGACTCGAAGTGCTCAATGCGAGTTGGCGTGACTTGGGGGCAGTGTCGCTCGTAACGAAATTTGATATCACAGGGGCGGGGAGCGTGATCCGTTTGAACCAGCTGGATGTTCGGCTCAATGGGGCGCAGCCCATGCTCGAGTTGCAGGCGAGGCGAGCCGCTCAATTAAATCTTAAGGAGCAGCGGCTGCAGGTTGGGCCCGCTGATGCCGGTGACACGCTTGATTTAAATATTATTGGTCTGCCGATTGCGTGGCTCAGTCCCTTGGTCCCTCAGGTCAAACTCACTGGGGGGCTCATGACGGGTCGACTCACGGCCGTCGTGGAGCAGCAGCGCTTGCACGTGCGCGTGGTCGAGCCCTTGCGCTTCGCGGCGCTGTCGATCACGCACCGCGGTCAGCCGTGGCTCGAGCAAGCCGAGGTTAGCTTACAGGCCGAAGCGAAGCTCACCGCCCAAGAATTAGCCGTGCAGATTAGCGAATTAATGCTGCAGACCGCGGCGGGTGATCACCTGAAGGCTCAGGCCACGGTGACGCTGCCCGTAACGCCGGCTCCCTCCATTTCAGTTAAAGCCAACTACACAGGTGACTGGCCGCAGTTGCTGGCCCCTTGGTTGCCGGTGGGCCGCATCCGCTCTACCGGACAGCTGGAGGCCACAAAAATTGGAGAGAAATTATCAATCCGCCAACTCGACTTGGCTTTAACGCGTGAGACGGGCGCGCTGCTCGGTCGGGCGGTCGTTTTGCAGCCATTTACGCTGGATCTTGCGACCGGTCGGGCGTGGGTTGACCCAACCTCACCCAAGGTCGCGAGCAACCAAGGTCAGATAGATTTAATGCGGCTGACCTGGGGTGCCCTCCCCATAGATAATTTGCCCATTAGCTTCGTCGGCGGAAAGCCCAGCGGAGTAGTGGCGGCGGGCGAATTTTTACTGGTGAATGAAGGCGAGCGACTGACTCTCCGCGCCGCAGTGCCGTTAAATTTGCGCCAGCTCGCATGGGCGCAAAGTGGTCGCCGGCTGATCGATGGCTTACAGCTCACCGCCCAACCGTCGGTTGAGTTCACCGGAGCTCAAAATTTTAAACTGCAGACCGGTGATGTCCTCATTCAGAACTCAGCCGGAGAAAATATCTTCTCGGGACAAGGTCAGTTGTCTCAGAGCACCGACACTGATCTGCGGGGATCGTTGACGCTAGCGGTGGAGCTGCCGGCCTTATTGGCGCAACCCTTCTGGGGGGCGGCACCGTTGCTGACGGCTGGTCGGATCAGTGGCGAAATTCGGGTCGCGGGCAACGGGCTCAAGCAAGTGGAGGCTCGTTTGACGAGCAATGGACTGGTGGCCGCGACTGGGAGCGACGCACTGCCAGTCGCCAATTTAAGTTTTCGCCTGATCGTGCAACCAAGCGGCCAAGTCTCGGTGCAGGCTCCGTTGTTATTAGACCGCGCCGGCCGACGTTCCGATTTGAATTTAAATCTCGAGCTCCAACCACGAGTTGGCGGGTACACGGTGGCGGGGCGGGTCAGCGGTACGCAGGTAGATTATGCTGATGCCATCGCCTTAGCGGGATTGGTAAGTGCGGCCGCGCTGCCCCGGTCGGCCGCGGTATCAGTTCCGGTCGGAGGGGTTGAAAACATCGCTGACGCCACGCCGGCTTGGGCCCAGTACAACGGTCAAGTCACCTTGGACGTGAAGACGGTGACTTGGGGGGCGGACTGGGCCACGACTGGTTTGACTGGCCAGCTCGGTATAGAGCCCACGCGTTTAGTGCTCGAGCAGCTAAGTGCGACTATGGGCGAAAAAAGTAAATTCGCCGCGCGGGGGGAAATTAAATTTAGCGCAGGCATGATCCCCTACAACCTGCGGGCCGATTTTTCTTTGCCGGATTTCGATGCCGGTAAATTTTTCCAAATACTGACACCGACCAAGCCACCCACGATTGAGGGTTTATTTACCATCCAGGGAGATTTTGTTGGCGCGGGCCTCACGCTGCCGCAACTCATGGCGCGCACGCGCGGCAGTTTTGAGCTGGCGAGTCCGCAAGGGGTTTTTCGGGGCCTGCAGCGTTCAACCAACAAGCTCTCGCTGAGCTCTAAGGCCGTTGAACTCGGGGCCTCGGTGCTTGGGTCACTCTTTGGGACCCAGAAAGTAACGCACGCGGCGGAAAAAGTTGTCGGCACCGCCTATTTTATTGATCAGCTCGCGCAGACTTTGGGGGAATTAAAATTTGAGCAGCTCAAAGTCCACGTGGTGCGCACCGACAAACTCGATCTAGAACTTAAAGATTTTAGACTACGGACTCCCGATATTAGCCTGACGGGGCAGGGTGCCGTGACCTATCAAGCTGGGCTGGCGTGGCTCGAGCAGCCGCTGAATCTAAAGCTCACCATGGCTGGGCGAGGCAAGACCGAACAAATTCTGGGCAAGCTTAAGTTGCTCGATGGCCAGCGCGATGCCCTCGGTTATGCTACGCTGCGTGACTCGCTGACCGTAACTGGCTCCCTGGCCAAGCCAGATGCTTCCGCATTTTTTATCGGACTCGCGGCGAACAAATTGACCGATTTTTTTACCCCTGAGCCTTAATTGGCGCAGGCGGAAAAGATATTCTGCGCGGTGTACTCGTTTCTTGCCAAGGCGCCGGCTTGGTTCAATAAATCCTGGTTGCTGTAGTCATGTCGTCGCATTCCTTACGCTCACGGATTCCTTCCGGCTTAAAATTGTTAGATTGGTTTTTGCGTGGGTGGACCGCACTCGTTTTTATTTTTCTCTATATCCCGATCGCCGTGCTGGCGATTTATTCGTTTAATTCCTCAAGACTGAATATTGTCTGGGAGGACATCACCTTGCATTGGTATGCGCGGTTGTGGGCGGATGGTCCGATCATCCAGGCGGCAAAAAACAGTTTACTGATTGCCAGTGTGAGTACCTTTATCTCGGTCATTTTTGGCACGGTCGGCGCGTGGCTCTTGCATCGCTACCGGTTTAGCCTCGCGCGCAGTATCCAGACTTTGGTCGCGATCCCGATGGTCATGCCAGAAATCTTGATGGGCATCAGCTTGTTGATTCTCTTCGCGACGGCGGGGGTGAGCTTGAGCTTCACCACGGTGATCATTGGACACGTAACTTTCTGCTTCCCCTTTGTGCTGGTCGCGGTGCAAGCCCGCCTCCGGGGCTTGGACCCAGCCTTGGAAGAGGCCGCCCTCGATCTTGGCGCTACGCCCTTGCAGGCCTTCTGGTATGTCATCGTGCCGTGCCTGCGTCCCGCCATCGTTGCCGGCGCCTTGATGGCTTTTACGCTTTCGATGGACGAACTCATCGTTACTTTTTTTATCCGGAGTGCCGCAGCGACCACGCTGCCCATCCAAGTCTTTGGCTTGGCTCGCGTCGGGCTGAACCCCATGCTCAATGCGCTCTCCGCGATCTTTATTGTCGCCACCGTGGCATTCGTGCTTTTTTCGGACTACCTGAACAAATTAAGTCGTCGGTAAGTTTACCTATCTATGAAAACACTGCAAACTATGCTCCTTGCGCTGACCGTATTCTGGGCCACGGTCGCTTTGCCTGCTGCCGGTGAAGTTAATCTTTTTGGCTGGTCGGAATACGTGCCGCAGGAAGTGCTAGATGGCTTCACGAAAGAAACGGGGATTAAAGTGAATTTTGAATCCTATGCCTCCAACGAAGAGATGCTCTCCAAGCTCGTCGCGGGGGGCGGCGCCTACGATGTGGTCCAGCCTTCTGATTACACCGCCGAAGTCATGGTCCGCCGCGGAATGTTGGCGCCGCTGAATTTTGCCCTGCTCCCGAACCGAAAAAATATCGCCCCCGATTTGCTCGATCTGCCGCACGATCCCGCGGGCAAGTTCACCGTGCCTTACATGACCGGCACCGTCGGTATTGTGGTTAATACGGAGAAGGTAAAAACGCCGATCACCGGCTACCGTGATGTATTCCAACCCCAATTTAAAGACCGCCTCGTTGTGCTGAATGATAACCGCGAACTTGTGACTTGGGTGCTGTATTCACTCGGGCTTACCTCCAGTGACGTCAGCGCGGCGAGTCTGGCCAAGGTCCGACCCATCCTGGCGGCTTGGGTTAAGTTGGTGAAGGTATTTGATTCCGACAGCCCGAAGACGGCTTTGCTGAATGGTGACGTCGACATCGGTATCGTGTGGAGCGGAGAGGCGGCCATTCTTTGGAATGAAAATAAAAAATTCAAATATGTCTTGCCGGTGGATGGTGCTCACCTGTTCGTCGATACGCTGTGCATTCCGGCCACCGCCAAAAATAAAGCGGCCGCCCATCAGCTCATTAACTATATCCTGCGGCCCGAGGTCTCCAAGCTCATCTCGGATAAATTTCCTTACACTAATCCAAACTTAGCTGCTCGGCAGTTGTTGACCGCCGACCAACTGGCTAATCCCGCGAGCTATCCCGCGAGCGGCAAACTCGAGACTTTTCGGGATATCGGCAAAGCCGCGGCCGAGATCGATAAATTGGTCACGGATCTTAAAAGCGCCCA
>SXZN01000121.1 GCA_005787865.1 Opitutaceae bacterium
CGCGCCGAATGCCGCAGAGAATGCTAGCCGTCATCAGGAGACCGACCTCCTGGCGGCTGCAATTGCGGAGCTGCCGCCTCGTTGCCGTGAAATCCTTGTTTTGCGTAAATTTGAAAATCTCTCCCATCGTGAAATCGCCCAAAAGCTTGGTATCTCTGAGCACACGGTGGAATCACAGCTTACCAAGGGACTGCACCGCTGCGTGGAATTCTTTGCCCGTCACGGTTTGCCTTAAGCCATGAATCCGCGTTCACCTGATTTTCCTGCCGAGATACTCTGCGCAACTGCCGCGAGCTGGACAGTGCGTCGAGATCGCGGACTTTCTGCGGCAGAATCCATTGAATACGAGCTCTGGCTCGCGGCCGATCCGCGCCACGCCACTGCCATGAAGCTTTCGTCAGCTGCGTGGTCGAGCCTCGATAGTATGCCTGAAAGCGTCGCCATACCCGTGCTGGCTGCCGCTCGCCGGCACCATTCGTTTTGGCGCCAGACGATCATCGCAAGCACCTTGGCGGCCGCCGCCGCTCTGGCGGTCGGCGTATTTGTTTGGTCGCGTCATGCGCCCGCTGCTCCAGCCATTGTCTTTAGCGCGCACAGTGCGCCACGCACGGTGACGCTCACAGACGGTTCATTCGTCCAACTCAACATCGACAGTCAAGTGGTTGAACAGTTTACTGCCAGCGAACGTCACGTCCTTCTCGTCCAGGGTGAAGCGCACTTCAGCGTCACGAAAAATCCCGCACGTCCGTTCATCGTTCGTGCCGGTGAACTTCAGGTTCGCGCGGTCGGCACCGCTTTTAATATTAAACTCCAATCCTCGGTTGTTGATGTCATCGTCACCGAAGGACGCGTTCAAGTTGCCTCGGCTACGGACGCGGATCACTTCGCCCCTAGCTCGGCGCTTAACGTTGGGGGGCGGGCCGTCCTGCGCAGTGATTTATCGGTTGCGACTGATTTGAGCCAGGCGCTCGTGTGCTCCCAGTTGGCGCCCACTGAGATGGTGCGTGCTTTGGCTTGGCGCGAGCCGCTCCTTCGGCTTGGTGGCGCTACGCTGGCCGAGCTGGCGCTAGAGTTTGAGCGCAGCACGGGGCGACGGCTGGTGTTTGCCGATCCTGCGATTGCCGAACTCCGTTTTGGTGGGCGCTTTCGCGCAGGCGACCTCGAAGGGTTTACGCAGGTTTTAGCCAATACCCTAGATATCGAAGTCGAGTACGCGGCAGATGGAACCATTACTTTGAGGAAAAGAAATCCACTTTCCCGATAACGGATGTTACACTTTGTTGCGTCTTCCTCTCGCCGTCGACTTACGAGTCGATGGGTTACCCCCCAGATTTCAACCCTTCTTGGCCAGCGAGTCGGCTTTCTTAGCCCGCTCCTGGTGCTCCTGCTAATTTTCTGTTTAGGTGGGCGGGCCTCGTCCCTTATTGGCGACGAACCCGTTCGCCAGACCTTTGCCCTCGAGGCGGGGGATGCAGAAATCATGTTGGAGAAATTCTCTGAGCAAGCCGGCGTGCAAATCGTCTACATGCTTGGTGAAGTGCGCGGTGTGATAACTAATCCGGTCCAAGGTGCCTACGCGATACGTGAGGCCCTCGATCGGTTGGTTGCTCGCACGGCGCTGAGGGTGGAGGTCGAAGGGAAAACCGGAGCTTACGTGATTAAGAGTGAACGCACCCCGCAGTCACCCACGCCGCTGCCGCCAGTGCCCAGTGCCCCCCCCAACACCACCATGAAAAAATCATCCCGCACAATCCTCGCTGTCCTCGCCTCTTGGCTCGCCGCAGTGGTTACTGCTGATGCCCAGATGGCAAACCCATCGACGACGCCGGGCTCGAGCCAAGGTGCTCAGCCGACACCGCCCAAGGAAGAAGTAATTCAACTTTCAAAATTTGAAGTTACCACCACTCAAGATAAGGGTTACGTTACAACCAATGCCGCTACTGGGTTTAAGACTAATCAGCAGTTATTGAGCATCCCTCAAGCGGTGACAGTTGTTACGCGCGACCTCATTGAGGATATCGGATTTAGCGCTTCGTCTGATGCGTTGCAGTTTGCTGGCGTAGGCCGGTTAACCGTTGGAACGGAGGCCAGTATGTTGCGCGGTAATCGGATCGGAAATCCCATTGTTGACGAATTTCCTAACGGCGGGCCGCCTTATCTCGATAATATCAATATCGACTCATACGAAGTCATCCGTGGGGCCGCTGCGGTTTTCTACATTAATTCTAATCTAGGTGGTGCGGTGCTCAAGACGACCCGCAAACCATTACCGTATAAATCAACTACCCTCGGGTTTAGCGCTGACCAGTACGGTACTTATCGAGCGACGATCGATACCACCGGGCCGCTTTTTTCTATCGGGGAGGGTAAATTCAGCTACCGATTTGACGGCGTCTTGCGCGGAGGAGAGCAATTCTTTAAGTATCGCTCCGAAGACACGTATGGATTGTTTCCGACGTTACAGTTCAAATATAAAGATACAACCGTGCGGGTTGCCATGGATTATATGAAGCTGGAGCATTATCCCCAGTCTCATTCCTTTTTAACACCCGAAGGCCAAGTCTATACAGGGGCTGGGCGGAGTGAGAATTATCAAGCGCCTAATAACTTAGAAGCTTTCACGGCCAAGCAAGTGCGACTCTCGCTCTTGCATCGTTTTTCTGAGGATTGGGAAATGAAATTCAGTGCTTCCAATAATAGATATTTGCGCGGGCCGACTGGAATCATTCTTCCGGGTGGAGGAGTTAATTGGGTTACGGAAACCGTGACATTTAACGCCCGCCGAAACTTTCAGGATTTTAACAGCAACTACGCCATGGGTGACGTTAGCGGAAAATATGTGATCGCTGGGGTAAAAGCTCAAACGCTGGCAGGCTTTCAGTTTACGGAAGGCACCTCTGATGCCCTTTTCCAAAGCTCAACCACTTTCGGCGACGGCACGAACCGAGTCACCCGCTCAATCAGCGCTCCGAATATGGGCTCAGTTATTATTCCCAATTTAGCATCGTATCCGCAGTCAGCTAATCCTGGTGGCAGAAGCATCGGCAATGCCTTAATCGCCTATGTCCAGCAGCAAGCCGACGTCATCCCTGATCGTCTGTCGTTGGTGGCGGGTTGGTCAAGTTGGGGCAACCAGAGTACTTCGATTCCAAATCCTTCAGCGGCTCGCCCGGCGCCTTCAACCACCACGAGAAGCAGTGGTCTCCTTCATCGCTATGGTTTGGTCGGATATATTACGAAAGAAATCTCTGTGTACGCTCTTGAGTCGACCACTCTGCAACCCAACGCCTTCGGGATTATGGCTAACGGTCAGCAGCTACCAAATCAAATAGGCAATGCGCAGGAAGTTGGTATTAAATTCGCCCTTTTTGGCGGCAAAATTTCTTCGACCTTCTCCCTCTTTGATATGGGTCTTACCAATCAGTCGACTTTTGCGGGTGTGCTGCCTGACGGTAGAAGTTATTCCAATCTCATTGGGTCCACCGTTCAAAAGGGCTGGGACGTAGACTTGGAGGTCAGGCTGCTCCCTAACTGGCAATTAATAGCAACGGCCTTCAGTGGTGATAATAAAACTGCGACGGGAGCTCCGGTCTCAGCTAGCTATCGCTCATCTTGGAGCCTTTTCACGCGCTACGATTTTACGCCCAACACATTTAAGGGGCTCTCGATCGGCGGTGGCGCTACTACTAAGACAGGTTGGATCGTTTCTAGCGGTGGCCTTATTTTGCCCACGCCCAAGGCATTCATCGATGTGCAAGATGGTCTCTTGGTTAATGTCTTCGCTAGTCTCAAGATCGGCCGGCATTGGACGGCACGGATTAATATTGAAAATCTCTTAGATGAGACTTTCCCCGCTGGTTTTCAAGCTGCCTGGTTAGTTGATCCAAGTAATCCTCGGACCACTTCGCTTGGCACAACGTATAAATTCTAAAGTGGTTTAGCGCGAAATGATTTACGTTAGCACTCCGAGCGAATGTCGCTCGGAGTGCTAATTTTGGATCACGTGATCGCATTGCACGATAAGTCTGCCTAGCTTAAAATTATCCCGCCTGGCTGAAGCCAGGCCTACTTAATTGGCGATTGAGGGCGTCTTTTAGGTTTGATCGCCTCGATGGTGATGGGCAGTAGGGGAAAATAGTTGAGCTACTCCAAGCCTCAAAGGGAAGTAGCGAGAGCAGGATTTGATGTGAAAACGAGATGATACGATTGAGCCTCGGTTTTTTACTAAATTCATTGGTCACCATAATTCTATGCAAATTAATTTTCATATAAGCGCTCTGGCCGTGACGGCCCGTTTCGTTGCGATTATTTATCTGACGGGCCCTCTGCTGAACGCAGCGCCCGCGCGGCGCGAAATTTATGAGCCTACAACTGCGCCCGCGGCTTCCAGCGTTCAGACTGGGGGATTAACTGCAGTATTGGATGGTGGCATCGGTAGCATTGACGTGCGCTATCCGCCGGAAGGCAAGGTGGCGGGCCTGCACTCATTTAGCCAAGGCATCGACTTTACCGCTTGGCGCGGAGAACGCGTGAATGCGCAACTTTTGCTCCATACTAACATTACGCAAAGCAGTCTTCGCTTCGCGCCATCATTTCTAGTGTTGGGCCCAGCTCGCTTGCCGATCGAGGCACGTTTTGTGCGCTACACCCTAGCCGATGGCAAACCGTATGGGGATATACTCGATAATGTGGAAAGCATTTCTCTTCAGGCCGGCGCAAACCGCCCCGTGTGGATAACCATCGATTTACCGCCAGACACCCCGGCGGGTTACTACGTCGGCAATTTGGATATACTGACGGACAGTACGCGTCTATCCGTGCCGGTGAGGCTCCGCGTGCTACCCCTCACGCTACCTAAACCGGAGCACTGGAGTTTTCACCTCGACCTCTGGCAACACCCCCAGGCTGTTGCGCGTTGGCACGATGTCCCCGCTTGGTCGGAGGCCCATTTTCAGTTACTAGAAGCGCCGATGAAGCGCCTGGCCGCGGCCGGGCAAAAAACCATCACCTGCTCCATCATCGAAGAGCCTTGGAACGGCCAAACTTATGACCGTTTCCCTACCATGATCGAATGGCGCAAAAAGGCCGATGGATCGTGGTACTATGATTATCAAATCTTTGATCGCTGGGTTAGCTTTATGAGTGATCGCTGCGGGCTGAAGAACGCGCGCATCCATTGTTATTCGATGTTACCTTGGTCGCTTAAATTTCGCTATTTCGACGAAAAAGAAAATCGCTACATTGCGCTCGGACTCGAACCCGGCAGCCCAGCCTTTGACGAATATTGGGGCAGATTCTTACAAGATTTTACTCGGCATCTTGAAGCCAAAGGTTGGTTGGAGCGTACCCGTATCGCCGTTGATGAACGACCGGATACGCAAATGGTAGGGGCTCTCGCCACGCTAGAGAAGCATGCGCCTAGATTGAAGGTAGCGTCTGCGATCAATCATCCCAGCGAATTAACCATGAGTGTGGATGACATCTCGCCTATCATTACCGAGAGCGAGAATTTTAAATTGCCGACGCTAAACCAGCGTCGCACGGCGGGTCGAAAAACAACTTTCTATGTTTGTACGATACCGCCCGTGCCAAACACTTTTACGTTCTCTCCGCCGGCTGAGGCTGAGTGGCTCCCCTTATTCGTGTCCGCCAGTGGTTTTGATGGGATGCTGCGCTGGGCTTTCAACTCGTGGGTGGAGAATCCGCTCGTTTCTACAGATTTCACTACGTGGCCATCCGGTGATTGCTTTTTGATCTATCCTGGCAACCGCTCGTCCCTCCGCTTTGAGCG
>SXZN01000122.1 GCA_005787865.1 Opitutaceae bacterium
CCACGCCGATCAATTTGGCTACCCCGAGGCGTATTACGTGCCCCCTCTTGATACGATCGATCGCATCGAATTCACCCGCGGTGGTGCCGCGTTGATGTACGGCCCCCAACCGGGTGGGGCACTGAACTACGTAACCCATCGCCCGCGCAGCGACACTGCCCTAGGCGCCAGCACCTTGCAGACCTTCGGCAGCGAAAATTATTACGCCACCTTCAATTACATCGACGGCACCACGGGACCCTTAGGCTATTACGGTTATTATAATCATCGCGAATCAAACGGCATCCGCTCCGCCAATAGCGACTATCAGTTAGACGATTACCAAGCTAAACTTGTAATCGGCGCCGACACCCACTCGCGAATTATTTTTAGCGCCGAGTCTTATTCCGAGGAGCACGGGGAGCCTGGGGGGCTTACCTTTGCCAGTGGACCCGGCACGGTCAATTATTCCACGGAAAGGGCAACGCCTTCGCGACTCTACGATCGCTTTAACCTCCGTCGGCAGGCCCGCTCCGTGGTTTGGGAGCGAGATTTCTCCCAAGGCACCTTGGTAGGTCGCATTTGGCAGATTGATTACACGCGCGCCAGCCGCCGGCAGGGAGGGGGTGGGTTTGGCACCCTCCCGACAAACAGCGCAGCTCTTACCAATACGATTGAAGTCCAGCAATTCGATCAATTCGGAGCTGAAACCCGGGGGCGCCTCGATTGGGGTGGAGCTAACGGTCATGTATTCACAGCGGGAGCCCAATTTTACTATAGCCAATCTCCGCGCACTGACTCACGGGGAACTTCCCCCGACGCCACCAGCGGCTCCGTGCGGCTGAGATCCGAGCGGGAAATATTATATACACCCGTTTTTGCCGAAAACTTATTCCGGTTGGGCGCGTTCAGTCTAACGCCAGGGGTTCGTTTTGAATTCGTCGACCAGAACGTGCGTGAAATCATTAATGTCGCCCGCACGGCAACCGCCCTGCAGCAGCGGGATGAACGTGCCGCCCTGCCCCTTTTTGGCCTCGGCGCCGCTGGCCAACTGTCGCACGAAGCCGAATGGTACGCCAACGCCGCGCAAAGTTACCGCCCAATGGTATTTACTGAGGCTGTTCCCAATGGAGCCACGACCGTCGTGAACGCTGACCTCAAAGAGGGTCGCGCCGTGCAATATGAATTAGGCTACCGCGCTCAGCCCGCGCAGGGCCTCATCTTTGATGCCAGTATATTTTACCTTAAATTCTACAACCAAATCGGCAGTATCACCCTCCCCAATGGACTCACCTCCGTCAGTAATGTGGGCCGAGCCGTACACCAAGGAGCTGAGTTAGCTATTAGTTATGACCTGTTTGCCCTTCAAGCTACCGCGCGTAAGCCAGCCGCGCTAAAAATCTATGCCAATGCGCTATTTCTTGATGCAAAATTCAAGGAAGGAGCTGCGGCGGGTAAGACGCCGCAATATGCCCCAGACCACACCATTCGGCTTGGACTCGTCTACACGCGCATCGATGCGCTCAAACTTGCGCTGACGGGAACCCTATCGGCTGATAACTATGCAGATGATGGCAACACCGCACAGCGTTACGTGCCCGCGTATGCTGTTTGGGACCTAACCGCGGAGTGGCGTGTCCCGAACGCCCCGCTTCGCCTGATTGCTGGTGTCAATAATCTCCTTGATGAAGATTATTATAGCCGCATTCGCCCGGATGGAATCGATCCCGCCCCGCGGCGTAATTTTTACGTTGGGGCGGAATGGGAATTTTAAAAATAGGCCATGAGCGCGCCGCGCCTCGCCCTAGCCATTAGCGGCCATTCCTGCGCTTGCCCTCAGGGCAATTAATCACCGATATAATTCACCATGTCTTCTTCCATTCCTAGCGCTGAATCCCCAGCCCCCTCCGTCATGGACACCGGTGGTATCGGTGGTCACCCCCGCGGCCTCACCACGCTCTTCTTCACCGAGATGTGGGAACGATTTTCCTACTACGGCATGCGGGCCTTGCTCATTCTTTTTATGGTGAAGACGGCGGCCGACGGCGGCCTCGGCTACGATACCAAAAAAGCGGCGGCGATTTATGGCACCTATACGATGAGCGTTTATCTGCTCTCAATTCTAGGGGGTTTTATCGCTGATAATTTTATCGGGGCCCGGCGTTCAGTCTTAATCGGCGGTATCATCATTGCCTGCGGTCACTTCACCATGGCCTTCAGCGCCCAAAGTACATTTTTCGCTGGCCTCGTTCTCATTGCCCTCGGGACCGGTCTCCTGAAGCCCAACATCTCAACGATGGTCGGTAGCCTTTATAGCCCGACCGATGAGCGCCGCGACGCCGGCTTCTCCATTTTCTATATGGGCATTAATATCGGGGCCTTCCTCGCTCCGCTCGTCACGGGTTACCTTGCCCAGAGCGCCAGCTGGAAAGCGCAGCTGACCAGCTGGGGCCTTGATCCTGTCCATAGTTGGCACTGGGGCTTCGCTGCCGCCGGCGTCGGCATGACCTTCGGTTTGGTGATGTATGTGCTCCAGCGCGAGCGGCTCGCCCAGGTCGGGCACGCGCCGGTGGCCGAAAACAATCAAGGCCGCCCCTGGGGCAAACTAGCGCTCGTCGCCCTTGGTTCACTGGCGCTCATCGCCGCCATGAAAGCGAGTGATCAATATCCCGCGCTCGTTTATGTTCTCTTCGGCCTGCAAATCGCCGCAATTTTATTTTTTGCCTTCAAGCCAACGGCCGACAGCAAACGTATTGCCGCTATTCTAGTTTTCTTTTTCGCCGCCGAAATTTTTTGGGCCATCTTCGAACAGACGGGTTCGACCATCTCCCTGTTTGCCGATAATTTAACGCGGAACGAAATCCTCGGCCAATCGTTCCCCTCCTCGTGGTGGCAATCGGTTAACTCTATTTGGGTCATCTTACTCGCGCCAGTCTTTGCCTTCCTCTGGATCACCCTCGGATCGAAACAACCTTCCAGCCCGATGAAATTTGTCCTCGGCCTGTTGTTCGTGGCCCTCTCCTTTGTCCTGATGGTGCCAGCAGCTAAACTCACCGCTGAAGGAAAAGTCGGGCCGCTCTGGCTCGTGGGTCTTTTTTTCCTGCAAACGGTCGGCGAGATGCTGCTTAGCCCAGTGGGGCTATCCACCATGACCAAACTCGCGCCGCAGCGTCTGCTCGGCATGGTGATGGGTATTTGGTTTCTCGCCGCTGCGTTGGGCAATAAACTCGCCGGGGTACTGGCGGGGGAGTTCAAAAGCGACAACGCCGACCAGCTCGCGACTTTTTTCTGGCACCAAGCGCTTGCCGTGGGCGCCTGCACCCTCGTGCTCTTCGCCTTAGTCCCTTGGGTTAAAAAACTCATGGGTGGCGTGCGCTGAACAAACCTCGCTGCAATAAAAAAGGCGCAGGATTTACTGCGCCTTTTTTATTTAGTAGCCGGCCACCTGCAAAAGTATCGGGGTTCGCGTGCACACAACGGGCCAGTCAAGTACCCGCGAACCCCTTTGAGCAGCTTTCTCCTTTGTTGCCAAAGTCGATCACTGCACTGCTATAAAACCATATTTTAGATTTTTAGCGGACGACGCAAAACGCCTTATTTTAGGTGCCGCCAGGACCTGAATAATCTAACGCGACCATGGCCATCACTGGAGCTCAGTGCGACCGCCGCCTCTTCCTTATCAAAACGACTGGGCTCTGCTGCGGCGCTTGACGAATAGTGTAAGATACGAAATAGAAACCTCGCGCCATGTCTGCCACCGCCGCTCAGTCCCACCCGCTACCCATGCCAGCCGCCCGCTGGCTCGCGGCGTTCTGCGCTTTAGCGATTTGGCTGCTCGGTCTGCTTAATGTCAGTCCGCAACTGCACGCGCCACTGCACCACGACTGCGATGAAGCCAATCACACGTGCGCGATCACCCTTTTTAGCCATGGCGTGGAAACGACCGCCGTTGAGGTCGACTTAATTTTTACGCCCCAGCTAATTTTCACGGGTCTAGCGCGTAGCCCGCTGGCTCTCTTGAGGGTGACCCCTAATCGCTTGCCCCCGGCCTGCGGTCCGCCTCTCTGCTAAGTTAAGTTCGTCCCGCGGCGCAGTCATTGCGGCCGCGTTAAAGCCTGTCGGCCGTTATGCCGGCGGGCTGTCTTGCCTTCACGAATTCTGACTTTGCCGATGAAACTTTTCTATTTCTGTACCTTATTTTCTATTTTAGCTGGTTTGGCTTCCGCCCAAATCGCTCCCAACCAATCCGCTGATAAACCCGATCATCCCATCAACCTTGAAGTGATGGTCGTGAGCGTTGGCCCCGATCCTAAATCTGCTTTCGACCTCGCCCAAGGGACCGCCGTCCTGATGAACGATCAACTCCGCCGAAATATTGCAGCCACTTTAGGTGACACGCTCATCAACACGCCCGGCGTGAATGCCACCTATTATGGTCCGGGCGCTAGCCGCCCGATTATTCGCGGGCTCGGGGGCGATCGCGTGCGCATGCTCGACAACGGCGTCGGCTCACTCGACGCCTCCAACGTTAGCCCTGACCATAATGTGAGCGTCGAACCACTGTTGGTCGATCGCATCGAAGTATTACGCGGTCCGGCTACCCTGCTGTACGGCAGCTCAGCCGTGGGTGGCGTCGTCAATGTGATTGATAATCGCATCCCAACCGCCGCGACGAGTGAGCCCCGCCGCAGTCGCGCAGAATTTCGCTACGACTCGGCCGCCAACGAACGCACGGGCGTGATCGCGCTTGGGGCTGGTAACCAAACCTACGCACTGCAAATCAACGGACTGCGCTCTGAGACGGACGATGTCAGCATCCCCGGCTATGCCGATCGGGCTCATCCCGCCGACCGAGGCACCTTGGTCAACAGCGCCCGCTCCGCCCAAAGCGTCTCCGTCGGCGGCACCCGCTTTGGACCCAACGGCAGTCTCGGTTTAGCTGTGAGCGAATACGCCACCATCTACGGGGTGCCGGTGGGTGAGCCGATTCTCATCGATATGAAACAGCAGCGGGCCGATCTGCGGGCGGAACTCACGCGACTGGGTGATATTTTCAAATCGACTAAATTCCGCTTCGGGCTGGCCAATTACACTCACGCCGAAATCGATGCCTCCACCAGTGAGCCCAATACCACCTTCAAAAATAAAGCCTACGAAGGCCGGCTTGAATTAGCGCAACAAGACCGTGGCGCCCTCACCGGCACAGTAGGGCTCCAAACTTCCCGCGGCGATTTCTCTGCGGTGGGGGCGGAGGTAGTTACCCCGCCAACCTTATCCTATAATCACGCGCTTTTCTTCCTAGAATCCTACGAATTCCACCCGCAACTCTCGCTGCAATTTGGCGGACGCTATGAGATGCAAAGTATCAAACTCGGAGCCGTTAATAAATTCTTACCGGCTTACCGTGGCTATGCCGCGACCACCGGTGAAAAACGCTCTGATCAGGGCGTGAGCCTGTCGGCGGGCGCGGTTTATTATCCGGCCAAAGATTATTCCTTAGGCTTCTCCCTCGCCTTCTCTGAACGCCTGCCGGTGGCTCAGGAGATATTTTCGAACGGTCCGCATGGCGGCACGGGAGCCTATGAAATCGGTTCGACTGGCCTCGGTAAGGAAAAATCGCTCGGCCTCGACCTCACCCTCCGCAAACGCGCGGGCTTCGCCACTGGCTCGATCGGCGCCTTTGTTAACCAATTCAAGAATTATATCTTCGAGCAAAAAGACCCCACCAGCTACTTCGATGAAGCGACTGGGG
>SXZN01000123.1 GCA_005787865.1 Opitutaceae bacterium
CAGCACATCTTTCTGCACGGTATCATAATAATTAACCTGTAAACTGAGCCCCTTAACCCAAGAGGGCTCATAGACGATGCCCGCAAACGTGTTTTCCGAAAGTTCTGGCCGAGGATTTAAATTAGAGCCCCGTGATTCCACAATACCTGTCGTCGATGTTGGCGTGCGCCGAGGATCGAGCAAGGTGGAGGTCACGATTGATGGCGCGACCATGTACTCCGTAATACCAGGGGCGCGGAAGCCCTCGCTCCAATTTGCACGGACTAACAACGACTGCACCGGAGTCCAGGACACTCCATACTTCGGCACCGTCTTCGAGAAGCGGCCGTTATCTTCATAACGTTCCGCCAAATTTAAATCTAAACGACGCAGCAGCGGCTGCGCATTGGGCTTGCCCACGATCGGCACACTCAACTCGGCAAACATAGCCTTCGTGGTTTGCTCGCCGGTGACAGTCGTCATCGTCGCGACGGGAATCAGCACGGAAGAATAATTGACCGCGGTGCTCTGCATCTCGCCCTTCAAATTAGAGCCACCGAAAGCCATTTTCATCGAGCCGCCCCAGAGGTCGACCAGATTACCGTTGGCGGAAAAATCTAATCCCATCTGCGTGGAAACTGAGGCCAGCGACGGATAAAGCGCGAGCGTCTCGAGCAAGGCCGCTTGGGAACGTGCCCCGGGGGCACTGGAATCGATAAAGGGATTAAAGCGCTGAGCCGGATCAGCGGCGGTCAACAATGCGGCGAACGGGGCCGGATTAAAATTACGCGAGATCTGCCGAACTTTTTGCTCTTCCCAATTGGTCCCGAGTTCCCATTCCCACGTCTGGCCAAACTTACCCCGCAAACCAGCCGTAATGGCATCAGCTAAAGTCCGCACGCGCTGGGATTGCGCACCCCACTCGGGGAGAATCATGCCGATGGTCACATTTTGATTAAAGGGATTATAAGCGGCCGGCAAAACCACCGCAGAGCCGAAGCCGCCCGTGATCGAATTAGCCCCGGGCTGCGCGGTGTAAAAACTGCGCGTCTCGCTGGTGCGGAGACTGGTGAAAACATCCAAATGATCGTTGACGCTGTAATTAAAATTGCCGCTCAAACCCTTCCGCTTTGATTCTGGGATCAAATCGAGATATTCCGCCGTGTTAGCTCGGCGCTGCTGCGAAGCATTCACCAAAGTGGCGCCAGGGGCCGGCGTTAGCACCGTCTGAAATTGCGCCAAGGTTGGGGTGCTCGTAGCTCCGACCGGAACCATGACAACCCGCACCCCAGGGAGGGCATCAAAATTTCCTGAGACAGTACCGCCGGAAGCTTGGATTACAGCTGGGAAGCCCCAATTAAGCCGCCAATCGACGCCGTATTTAGGCAAGCCAGTTGCCGTCAGCGTGCCAGCCTGAATGCCGGTGTGATTTTGGTTTTTAGAGAACGCACGCTGAGAAGCTTTGAGATCTTGTCGGTCATAATACTCGATCGCTACCGAGCCGCTCAATTTTCCATAAGAAAATCCACTAATGACGGAAACATTCCGCTCCGCGCCGCCACCATGCTGGGAGACTTTATAGCCGCCTGATAATTCGGTGCCGGTGAAATTCTTTTTGAGGATGATGTTGATAACCCCCGCCACGGCATCAGCGCCATAAATGGCCGAGGCCCCATCAGTAATGACCTCAATGCGATCAACCATGCCTAACGGGATCGTGTTCAAGTCAACGAAACCCTGCCGCGTGTCCGTCGAGCGATTGCCGTTGCCGGATTGCGCCGCCCGCCGACCGTCAACCAGCACGAGGGTCGAGCCGGAACCGAGGCCGCGCAAGCTGACGCCGGATACACCCGTCTGCCCGGGAGGAGCGGCGGAAGAGCCTAAGACCAAATTGAATGCCGGAGTACTCGTCTCCGTGCGCTGCCCGAATTCAGGATTCAATTCGTTCGGCGCGCTCCCGCGACCAGAGGCAATACCCGCATAGGTTTGCGGGATTTGATTAAGAAAATCTGACAACGTCATCGAGCCAGTAGCCCGAATATATTCTTTATCATATGAACTAACGGGGGAAGGGCCAGCGGTCTCGGTTTGCCGAATGCGGGATCCGAGGACCGAATAAGTCTCGAGCTTAAGGGCGCCTGTTTCACTTTTTGTGACCTTGGCCGTCGGGACCATCGTTTGACGGTTCTCGGTATTTTTTTCGCGAGCTGGATTAAGGCGCAACCCCAGTGCTCCGGTTTTCTCGTCCTCAATGACAACCAACCCCGTGCCCGCTACCATCTGTTCCAACGCTTGTCGCGGCGTCATGTCCCCTGCCACCGCATGGGTACTGATGCCGGCCACCGCGTCCGTGGGCACCAAGACCTCGCTCCCTGATTGGCTGGAAAAATCTTTAATCGCGGCGGTCGCGGCAGCAGCAGAGATGCTAAAATGCTTAACCTCAGCTGCGTGAGATACTAGGGTTAACGCCAGAGCGCACAGCGCTGCTAGCGCGTAATGATTTCGTAGACGGGGAAACGAGATTACTGGGGTCATGGTGGGTTATTATTGGCCGCCCACAGAATGTGGATGACCGAATTGAGCGAAGGTTAACTAAAATTTTAGCCTTAGTTGTTGAATAAAGGAAACAAACATACCCCTGCCTAATCGGTCGCAAATATTTTTTTAAATATGACAGGGGTAAGCATTCGGCTTTAAAAATCCCCCAAGGGAGGACCACAGGGGTTGCCTACACCACGTCCCAGCCGGCAAAATCTGTTACAATTATTTCTGCCGCCCTGGGATACTCAAGTTCAGGGCGCACGCCGTAATAGAAGCAAGTGCTCGCCTTGCTTATCAGTCTGCAGGTCAAAACTCTCCCCGATGATTCGGGCAAATCCCTCAGGATTATCCGAGCGAAAACTCCCGCTGACGCGCCAGGCGCCCACCACCGGATCTTCAATCATTATTTGCGTTACATTATGTCGGTTTAATAACGCCACCGCTTCGCTTAATGAGGTGCCGCTGAAGTCTTGCCGCGTGTCCCGCCAAGCCAGCTGGTGAGCCATCTCCGCGGCAGAGACCAACTGCGGCTCGGCCAACGATTCCAGGCGAACGGGGGCCGTTCCTTTAAGCGATTTGGGCGATCTTAATTTGGTCAAAGCGACAAATCGCTTCCCGGCAACGACCCGCACCACGCGGTGATCGCCGCCCGCGGGCGTTCGTCCGACCGCGGTGTGCCCGACATCAACCGCGCCTTCTTTCACAAAAATCTCTACGGCCGACGGCTGCAGCTGCACCGAGAAAGCCGTCCCGACGGCACGGACCGCAATGCCGTTAGCTTCCACATAAAATGGGCGAGCCGCGTCTTTCATTACGCGAAAATAGGCCTCGCCCTTAATGAGCGTTACGCGACGCGACGCCGCCTCATAATGCACCGAAATTTCTGCCCCCACTTTCAGCTCCACAATAGATCCATCTGGCAACTGACGAATAGCATTATTAGCCACGATTGAGATTTCTTGAATCGGGGCCTTTGCTGCCGGGCGACTCATTGGCTCGGCTTCGCCAAGAGGAGAGCGCAGGAAAAATAATCCGCTGACTAAAATGATCCCCACCGCGGCCGCTCCTTGTAGCTGACGCCGACGCCGTTGGCTAGCCCGCACCGCCAAGCCAGCCAGCACCGCGCTGATCGCCCCGCCGCCTTGAACTCGATCAAATACAGACCAAGCCTCGGTCAGCCGATCAAAGGCATCCGCATGACGGGCATCAGCGCCCAGCCAATCTTGAAAAATTTGCTGCTCGGCGGAGGTCAGCCCCGCATCACAGCGCGTCACCCAATCAGCGGCCGCCGCCTCAATCGCCGGCGGCGAAATTTGCCCAGAGGTCGAAGCAGTGCTCATGGTGGGCTCAGTTGCCGGCGGAGTGAATCGGCCACGCGCCGCAACCCACGGGCGGCTTGCACCTGGACCGTTTGCTCGGAAAGCCCGAGCCGAGCGGCGATATCTTTTTGGGAGACCCCACGAAGTTTACGGAGAATAAAAATTTCACGACAGCGAGCCGGCAGCGCATCGATCGCGGCCACCAGCAGGGCAATTTCCTGCTGACGAGCAGCGGCCGCGGCGGCATCCGGTCTATCATCTATGACGAACAGGTGGGCTAAATCTGTTACGACCTTTATCGGTGAACGGCGATCATGGCGGACGGTGTCGAGAGCGAGATTACGCGCGATCCGAAATAGAAAGGCCCGCGCCGACTGAATGGGCTGCCGCGCCCGCGCCTGCCAAATGCGGAGAAAAGATTCCTGCACCACATCGTCCACATCCCGGATGCCCGGAAAACGCCCGCGGACGTAAGCCCGCAGGGAGGTGCCGTGCGGCTGCACCTCATCCTTGAACCATTGCTCAGGTGGCGCCGGGGGTTTAGGGGGTAGGTTCACAAATCTAAAGAGTGAGTTCTAGCTTTCCCGCGCGCGGCAAACCAGCCCAAATAAATCCATCCTTTAATCCGATCGGCCTATCGGCAGAGTCTTGTCTTTGGAGCCGACTCGCGCATCTTGTTGCTTAGCCTTCGCTAAAATATTTCTATCCCCGCTACTTGCCCGATGAATTTTCTTCGCCACCTCTCTGTTCTGTTTCTCCTGCCCGCGCTGCTTTGGGCCGCTGAATCCCCAGGGGTAAAAAATGGCTCGGTCCGGGTCTCTCTCGTAGCGGCATCTGCCGCGATCGAAGCGGGCAAGCCATTTACGATTGCCCTGCGGATGCAACACGACCCGCACTGGCACAGTTACTGGATCGCTGCGGGCACCGGTTACCCGACCTCCATCAATTGGACCTTACCGCCCGGTTTTAAAGCCGGCGAAATTCAATGGCCGACCCCCACTATTTTGCGCGACTCCTCGGGAAAAATTGTGGGCAATGGCTACAGCGACGAGTCCTTTCTCCTTGTGGAAATCACGCCGCCAGCTCGGCCTGAGCTTCGTGCCGGCGAGAATCTAGACCCAACATCAAGCAGCCAACCGGCCGCTACCGCGCCCCTGGCGCCCGGCACGAAAATCAAACTAGCGGCCGCCACCGAGTGGCTCATGTGCCAAGACGTCTGTATGCCCGGTGAGGCGAAACTGGAAATCGCTCTCGACGTCGCCTCCGCCACCCAACCCGACGCCCAGTGGGCCCAGCCGATTACTCAGGCCCGCGCGCAACTGCCCATCGCCGCCACCGAGTGGAATCTCACCGCTACGCAAGACGACAAAAATGTTACCCTCCGGCTCACCCCAAAATCGGGTAATACGCACAAGCCGACGGAGCTGCATTTCTTCGCGACCGATGCTCTCACCGATTATACTCAGCTTGCGACAGTGACCGCTGACCATGACGGCTGGGTATTAATTCTGCCGCTTGATGCCGCCGCTGATAAAGCCACGAAGCGCCTAACCGGAGTGCTCGCCTCAGCCAACGGCTGGTCGGCCGGTGCTAGCTACGGTGGTCTGGTGATCGATGTGGCCTTTAGTAACGATGCAGGGCCGACCCTTCCCACGGTCACGCGCCCCACCTCAAACCTAACCCCACCGCCCACTGCACTCGCCGCCCCCACCAGTTTGCTCGCCACCCTCGGCTTGGCTTTCATGGGTGGCTTAATTTTAAATCTGATGCCCTGTGTTTTCCCTGTGCTCGGCATCAAGATTCTCGGCTTTGTTAACCAATCGGGTAATGACCGTAAAAAAATCACCGCGCATGGTCTGACTTTTACGCTCGGCGTACTGGTTTCATTTTGGGCCCTAGCGGGCGCGCTTCTCATGCTCCGCGCCGGCGGCGCTCAACTCGGCTGGGGATTTCAACTCCAATCGCCCATTTTTGTTTTTGGGATGGCCGTGTTCCTCCTGATTTTTGCCCTCAACTTAAGTGGGCTTTTTGAAGTGGGACTGTCCGCCACGAGTGTCGGTGGTAATCTACAGATGCAGGATGGTTTTGCCGGATCATTTTTCACCGGCGCTTTAGCCACGCTCGTCGCGACTCCCTGCAGTGCACCCTTTCTGGCGCCGGCTTTGGGCGCGGCGCTGTCCCTCTCCGCGGGACAAGCTTTCCTGATTTTTACCGCGATCGCCCTCGGGCTCGCGCTCCCGTACCTGCTGTTTTCAATTTTTCCGCAGGCGATCAAATTGCTCCCCAAGCCCGGCGCATGGATGGAAACATTTAAACAATTTATGGCCTTCCCCCTTTACGCGACCGTCGGCTGGTTGTTGTGGGTACTCGCCGGCCAGACTAAAGATGATGACAATGCCCTGTTGTTAATTTCCTTCGGCTTCGTGCTCGTCGCGATGGCCGCATGGGCTTACGGCCGTTTTGGTCAGGCATCAGGAAAACCTCAGCGCCAATTAGCCGGTCGGATCGGCGCGGCGCTCCTGCTCGCGAGCGGTCTTTATACGGGTTGGCCTCAAACAACCGCCGCCCCCACGACGGCTGGCAGCTACCAAGTCACTTGGGAGAAATGGAGTCCCGCGGCCATTGCTGCAGCTCAAGCCGCGGGCAAATTTGTCTATGTAGATTTCACCGCGCGCTGGTGCGCCACTTGCCAAACGAATAAGGCGACCGTGTTTCACCATGACGCGGTGCTCGCCGCGCTGGCCCAGCAGCAGACTGTGTTGCTTCGCGCCGATTGGACGAATCGTGATCCTCTTATCACCGCCGAGCTCGCCCGCTGGCACCGCTCCGCGGTGCCTTTCAATTTGATCTACGCTCCTGGTAAAATCCAACCGATTATTCTGCCCGAACTGCTCACCCCGCAGATTGTCCTCGAGGCTCTCGCTCGAGCCGGCAAATAATTTCCGGAGACTAAGCGCTAAGACGATTAGTTATTCAGGGCAGCATCCCCTCTGAACACGGTCGCCTTTGCGGCCATTATTCAGAGTTCCCACCCCGCTCGAATTTCGTCATGGGTGGTTTCTGCGTGAACGATCCTGCTCATCGAAAATCTGTCGGCCTCTTACTATTGGCGGCCCTTTGCTGGAGCCTAGGCGGAGTCCTCCTTAAATCAGTGGACTGGCCGAGCCTGGCCGTGGCGGGTGGGCGCGGAGGTATTGCCGCCCTATTTTTACTCATCGTATGTTGGCGCACCTTGCGCTTCACGTGGTCGCCCCTGCAACTCGGCGCCGCGGTGGCTTTTGCCGGCTGCACCATCCTTTTTGCCGCGGCCAATAAACTTACCACGGCGGCCAACGCGATACTGCTGCAATATACCGCGCCTGTTTGGGTGGCACTTTTAGGTGCCTGGCTGCTGGGTGAACGCGCCTCACGGGCCGACTGGTGGACAATTCTCGCCACCTTTATCGGCATGGGCGTTTTTCTTTTTGATGGCCTCCGCCTCCATGATCTTACCGGGATCGCCGTCTCGATCGCGAGTGGCTTCTGCTTTGGTCTCATGATTCTGCTCCTCCGCAAGCAGAAGAACGGCTCGTCTATTGAATCGATAATTTTAGGCAACGGGCTCGCGTTGCTCATTGGCTTGCCTGCCCTGAGTTCGGCCCCGGCCCTCGCCCCAAGCGGCGTGGTCGCGTTACTTTTACTCGGCTTGGTGCAACTCGGCCTCGCCTATCTTTTCTATGCCCGCGCGCTCAAGCAGGTCACCGCCCTTGAAGCCGTGCTCATTCCGATTATTGAGCCAATTTTAAATCCACTCTGGGTGCTGCTCTTCATCGGCGAACGACCCAGCCGCCTCGCCCTGGTCGGCGGAGCTATCGTGGTCGGGGCCGTCACCTGGCGCGCGCTTCATTCCCTGCGCCGCGTCACTCCGCCTGCCTCCGCGACTAGTTAAAAAGGCTCGGCCGGCGAACACGCCCCAGCGCGCTTTAAGTTTTAGCCGGTGGGTTAAGCTGGAGCAGCACGTTCGCGAGCGTGATCAGCCCACCGCCGAGCAACAAATGCCAAGTCAGCTGTTCGTTGGCGTAAGTGAACCCAGCCCACGCCGCAAAGATGGCTGGTAAAAATAGCGCCATGATTGAAGCGAAGATCGGCTCCAAACAGTAAATGAGTCCCGCTTCGGTGGCCGTGATTTTTGGCTGCCATTGATTCATCAGAATAAAAGAGCCCAGCGTGCAGAAGACCGTGAGCAATCCGGTAAACAGGAGCCAAGGACCGTTGGTCCACGGAATCAGCAAATCGCTGAGTTGCGGGGCGGTGGCCCCCGAGACGATTGAAAACACCAGCGCTTCCACCACAAACATGACCAAGGTAATCGGCAGCGCCCGATTCGCGGTGTAGCGCTTGCCCTCGAGCAACAAAATCTGCGCCATAAAAAATCCTGAGCAAAGGAGCGTTTCAAATTCACCCCGCCCAATCTGCAGGCCCTGAAAATCAAATCGCCCCAGCACGGCGACCCCGACAAAAACCAGCGCAGCACAACCCAGAATCAGCGGGGAGGGCCAGCGCCGGACCTGCAACGCAAAGTAAAAGGGAATCATGATCGCGTAAAGCTGGGTCAAAAAAGATGAAACCGAGACCGAGGTAAATTGGAGTCCATCATTTTGTAAGAGCATTCCGCCGCCGGCCATTAACCCGAGCCAGCTGCCTTGCTCAATTTCTCGCCGCGTGATGGTGCGGATTCTCCGCCCCAAGACTACAATGAGCCCCAAGGTCGCGAGTAAAAATCGCGGGGCAATCGTATAGGCGGCAATAAACCAAGTGCTACTCGCCGGCACCAGCTGCGCATGGACCAAAGCGATCGACTTAACCAACGGGAAACTCAGCCCCCAATACAAGTTGGCGAGCAGGAGCATCCCAACGGCTCGGCGGTGCAGCGAATGATCAGCGACCATAAAATCAGTTAACAGTTAGCCAGGCGCCCCCGCAGCCGCGGACGACTCACGCGAGCCGCAGGGCTTAATGGAAGGCTAATTTACGCGCGGCGTGGCGCATTAAAACAAAACCGCCGCGGATTACTCCGCGGCGGTTTCTTAAATTTCGCTAAAGAGCAAAAGTCTTACGAGACGTGCTTGCTGACCAACTTGGTCATGTCGAACATGCTCACTTGAGTCTTGCCATTGAAGACCGCCTTGAGGGCGTCGTCGGCATTGATCATGCGGCGGTTCTTTTTGTCCTGGAGGCCATTCTTCTTAATGTAGACCCAGAGTTTCTTCGTCATTTCCGTGCGGGGCAGCGGATTGGAACCAACGACAAGCGCGAGCTTGGCATCGGGAGTTACCGGCTTCATGAAAGCGGCGTTTGGTTTACGAGCGGATTTTTTTGCCATAGTGATATTCTTGATAGCGGTACTTTAGGGCAATGCAACGATTTTCTAGAGGAGAATCATCTTTTTTCAGAGGGGAAATGAAAGGGTTTCCCCTAATTTATTTTTGCCCTTTCCGCGTAATTCACCCAAGCCGACTCACCCTTGATCGTCGACCTGCACGAATTGACGGTACAGGGCGGCGTAATGTCCGCGGCGCAGCAGGAGCTCATGATGCGAACCACGCTCGATAATCCGCCCTTGATCCAGCACCAGGACAACATCCGCATGCCGAATCGTGCTCAGGCGATGGGCGACCACTAAACTCGTGCGGCCCACCAATAATTTCTGCAACGCCTGCTGTAAGCGCGCTTCCGTGAGGGCATCAATCGAACTGGTGGCCTCATCAAGCAAGAGGATGCGCGGATCCGCGAGCAGCGCTCGCGTAAAACAGATCAGCTGGCGCTGACCAACGGACAACCCCGCGCCCTTCTCCCCCACCTCAGTTTGCAGCCCAAGTGGCAAGGCCTCCAGCAGATCGAGACAGGCTAACGAGGCGGCCGCCGCGCGCACCTCCTGATCCGTGGCCTCCGGACGACTCAGTCGAATATTTTCCATCACGGTGCCGCTAAAGAGCACGTTCTGTTGCTGGACCATCCCCATTTGGCGATGCAGCGATTGGCCCGTCAGCGTCCGCATGTCTCGATCATCGACCAACACCTGGCCACGAGTGGCCAGATAAAATTTGGCGACCAGATTAATAATCGAGCTCTTGCCGCTGCCCGTATGCCCAACCAGCGCGATGGTCTGACCGGGCTCAGCGACGAAATTGACGTCATGCAAAACCGCGCGCGCGGGGTCATAACCGAAAGTCACCCCACGCAACTCGACCCGCGCGCCACGACCACTGGCTGGATTGACCATGCGCGGATCCGGTAAATCAAGCGCCGCCGGTTCGTCGACCCAATCGGGCACGACATCAATCAAGCGGAAGACGCGCTCGGCTCCCGCCATCGCGATGAGCGCCTGATGGTATTGATTACCAATAATGGCGATGGGAGCGAAAAACTGGTTAGCCAGCAGAAAAAAGGTGATGAGACTGCCCATCGACATGTCACCGTGAAACACCCGCCCGCCGCCAACCAAGAGGAGAATAGCGACGAAAAACTGACTGTTCAATTCCAAGAGCGGGGTGAGAATGGCCGAGGTGCGCGCTTGGGCGATATTGTACCGCGCATGATCAGCCAATAAACTGCGAAACAAACCGGCGTTGGTTTCCTGACGAACAAAACCTTGAGTCACGCGAATGCCGTTCACTGACTCAGCCAAAGTTGCCGTGACCCGACTAAAACTTTCCTGCGAAGCCCGCGAGTATTGACTAAGCCGCGCACGAAAATGCCGGCTGATGAGCCACAAGATTGGCGCCAAAGCCAGTACGACGAGAAAAAGCACCCAGTCGCTCCACGCCATCACAATAGCGGAAAATATCATTGAGCCGAATTGGATCACACTGACAAAAAGCACATCCTGAATCCCCGTCCGGACGGCCTCCACATCGCTCGTGACCCGGCCAATAATGCGCCCGAGCTTGATGCGATGGAAAAAGCTCATCGGCTGACGGAGCAGCTTCGTGAAAATCTCCGCGCGTAAACCATTCACCACCGTCTCCCCAATCTCTAAAGCAAAACGCTGCCGAAAGTGAAAGAGTCCATCGGTTGTCAGCGCGAGGACCCCGTACCCCGCCACCCCCCAAGCGAGGCCGGCATAATCTCGGCCGGTAATTGGTCCTTTGATAATTAAAGCCATGAGCCAGCCGAGCGCCGGTAATTGCGCCGAGCGAACAATGGTCATGATCACCAAGATGATGACCTTACTTTTGATTGGAGCGGTATAAGTAAAGAGGCGGCGAATTAGGCCCCACTCGAGCGGCTTGAATTGCTCATCATCAGCATCTTCATCGCGCGGATGCTGCACGAGGGTCATGGCCCGGGCTAATGGCTTGGGCGAACTCATGAGGTGGCCTCCCCACCCGCTAAACCGAGCAGCTGCAAATCACGCCCATCGACTAACTGCAGATTAGCCACCCGCAGATAAGGACCGGGGCGCTGCATTAATTCTTCATGCGTGCCGCGCTGCACAATGCGACCGGCTTCCATGACGATAATAAAATCAGCCCGCCGCAAGGTGCTCAGGCGATGGGCCACGATAAAAGTGGTCCGACCCGTAATCGCTCGGTCGAGCGCCTCGAAGATCTCATGCTCGGTTTCGCTATCGATCGCCGCGGTCGGATCATCGAGCAATAAAATTGCTGGCTCGAGCAAGACGGCCCGCGCAATCGCTAGCCGCTGCCGTTGTCCGCCCGAAAGACTATTACCGCTCTCCCCCAACACCGTATCGTAACCCTGCGGGAGGGCCGTGATAAAATCATGAGCCGCGGCAATTTTGGCCGCCCGCTCAATTTGCTCACGAGTCGCGCGCGGATGCCCAAAGGCAATATTCGCCCCAATGGTGTTAGAAAACAGGAAGCTTTCCTGAAAAACCAAACCGATATTACGCCGCAAATCTTCGAGGCTGAGCCGGCGAACATCGAGGCCATCGATTAATATCTGCCCGGCCGTTGGATCGAAAAAGCGCGGAATCAAGCTCATCAAGACGCTCTTCCCTGCGCCGGTTTCTCCGAGAATCGCGACGCACTGGCCGGGCTTCACCGTTAAATTAAGATCGCGCACCACCGCTTCCGCCCCGTCGTAGGCAAAAGAAACGTTCACAAACTCGACGGCCCCATCGAACTTAGTCCACCGCACCGCGTCCGCCGCACTCTTCACTTCGACCGGCGCATCGAGAATTTCAAACACCCGACGCGCGCCAATCAGCGATTGCTGGACGCTATTCACGATGCCCGCGACGTTATTGACCTGACCAGAAAATTGCTCGAGGAGTCCGGTAAAGACGACGAGCCCAGTCCCGAGCGGCAGGCGATCATGGGCCACCAGCCAACCGCCATAGCCCAGTAAAACCATCATGTTAATGCGCGTCAGGAAGCCAACTGCTGGGGAAAACAAACTCATGTGCCAAAAAATATCCCGCTGCTGCGCGAGCACGGCGTTATTCGCCGCCGCAAATTTTGCGCGGGCCTCCGCCTCACGACCAAAACCCTTCGTGACCGCAATGCCTTGAATGCTCTCGGCCAAAATCTGGACCATTTTCTCAACGAGCGTCCGGTTGTGTAACATCTCCGGCTGGACCTTCCGCGAGAACCACGCCGACAACACCCACAAGATCGGAGTCGTCGCCAAACAGGCCAGCGTCAAACTAGGACTCAGGCTCGCCATGTAGAAAACATAAGCCGTCAGCGAAATCACCATGATCACGCTCTGAATCAGCACCTGATCCACGAACATGCGCACCGATTGCACATCACCGGTTACTCGCGTAATAATTGAACCGGTCGTGTTCGCGTCAAAGAACCGAAAGCTTAACTGCTGGAGCTTATCATAAACTTCTCCGCGCAGATCGACGACGAGTTTTTGCTGAACCAGTTGATTCACCGAAACGGCGTAAATATAATTCAGCCCCGCGCGCACGAGGGCGAAAAGCAAAATCAGCCCCGCCAAGAGCGCCAGCACGTGCATCGGCGGCCAGTCACTGGGCAGCAGCCTAGGCAGCGAGCCAACCACTGGCGTGTGGTCAAGTTGATGACGAATATAGTCGATCCCTACTCCCGTGAAGCTGAGACCACCGATGCCGAGGGTCAGTAAAATCAGCTGAATCCCGAGCACCTGCAGCGAATGGAGGCGATAACGCCACGCTAAGCCGAAAAGTCGTCGCACCAAAACTCCGTTCCCTGAATTGAGTAACGTCATGGGGTCGGGGCGGGACATGGAAATTCCATCTTAGGCAAACTGCGGGACGGTGCACGAAATATTTCGTCAACCGGCGCGCGCCCGCCTTCCCCTTTAGATCGCTGGTCACCAGCGACGCGCGGGAAAATCGCTTGCCTAAAATGCCTAAAGCTCCAGCCTGCGCCTCGTTGAGTTGGTTATTTGTTAGATTCTATCGCTACGGAGAATTGTCAGGTGAGCGTTGAGTTCAGTGATGATTTGAAATCCGAGTTTCGGAGACGGGCGGTCGGGCGACATCATCAGCTCTCATCATCCCATGGAAAACAGTAAGCTCTACGTCGGGAATTTGCCCTTCGCTAGTACCGCCCAGGACCTCGAAGCCCTGTTTGGCCAAGTTGGTACCGTCAACGTCGTCGAAATCATCTTCGATAAATTCACTGGCCGCTCCCGCGGCTTTGCCTTCGTGACGATGGCCAATGGCGACGAGGCGCAGAAGGCCGTTGAGCAATTTCACGGCCACGAAGTCGAAGGCCGGGCCCTCTCCGTTAATATCGCTCGTCCCCGCGAAGAGCGCGCCCCCCGTTCATTCGGCGAAGGTGGCGGCGGTGGTGGTGGTCGCGGCGGCCGTGGCGGTCGCGGCGATGGCGGTGGTTATCGCGGCGGTCGTGGCGGTCGCGGCGATGGCGGTGGTTATCGCGGCGGTCGCGGTGAAGGCGGCGGCGAACGCGATGGCGGCGGCTACGGTCGCGAATAACTGATCGCACCACGGCAAGCTCCTTGCCTCTGAGGATTTTCAAAAGCCGGACTTAGTCCGGCTTTTTTATTGAAACATTCGCCATGCTACCGCCATGAAAATTTGTCCGGTGAAGCAATCGGCGGTCGCCCAGCCCGCCGGTCTTTTACTTTTGCTCAGCTAGTATGGTGGCCGCGTAAACGGTCTAAGCCGGGAAAGTGAAGGCCAACCCTCGAGCTTCCACCGCGCGCATGAAGGCCAAATTTAACCGCTGCCGTAACGCCATGTGTTTCTGAAAATCAGCATCTTGGGCGACATAGACTAACCAAAGATCCACCGAGGATGGGCTTAAGTCTCGGAAATAAACCATGACCGAAGTCGGATTCACCTCCGCTTCGCGCCGAATGAGATCACCAATCTCCTGCACCAGCGCCTCCAACTGCGCCGGCTTGGTAGCATAAGTCAGCGCCAGCACTTGCTCAACCCGGCGACCTGTAAAACGGGAAAGATTTACGATGGCTTCGGAAGAAACCGTTTTATTCGGAATAATGATGAGCGATTTATCGACTAGGCGCAGCTTGGTGGAACGGAGCCCAATATCCTCAACGGTGCCCACATGCGCACCAATTTTTACCGTCTCCCCGAGCTTAAAAGGCTGATCAATCGCGACGACGATAGAGCCAAAAAGATTCGCGATCGTATCCTGCGCGGCAAGGGCGAAGGCCAAACCACCGATCCCGAGACCGGACAGGATGGCGGAAACATTATAACCCAAACTTTGGACCGTGAGCAGCAAGCCCAGCACCACAAACATGGCGACCAAGGATTTTTTAATCCACGGCATGAAGGCCGCCACGCTCATCTGCCGTTCGAGCGCTACCTCGTGCGCGTGATCAAGCAGCGCATCCAGCGCGCGCAACAAGCCCCAAAAAATGGCGAGGGAGAAAGAGACGGTGGCGCCATAGCCGATATAAAGATCGGTGTGCTCGGAAAGCTTGAGCACCTTGAGCGCGCTGAAGATACCCACCAACATAATAAAGGTCGCCACGGGAGCCTTCAGGGCGGGAAACAATTTATCGTCGAGCGTCGTTTCAGTTTTCGCCGCCAGTTTTTTTAATTGATTAAAGATAATGGTGGCCGCAACGCGGCGTAACAGCACGGCGCCGATTAAAAATAAAGCAGCGATGCCATAGTGCGCGGCAGTATTGTCGCCGCTCCGGACGGAAAACTTCCCAAGCACCGCGGCCACTAAATGCTCGTGCAGATCAGGCGCGGCTGCTTTGCCGGTGCCCGCAGCGACGGGCGCGACCTCGCCGACTCCTGCGGCCGCGGCTTCCCCCCGCACCAGAGGTACGAGCATTAAGCTCAGCAATAAACTAACCCATATAATATAACGACGGAGATTCATGAATTTAGAAAAGCTACCGCGCGGCGTTGGTCAATGATTGGCTGAGCGGCGAGTCCGGCGCCAACCGAACGCCACTAAAATCACCCCCAGGGCGAGCCAGCCCTCAACGGCATGAGTTAACCACCGCGGCGGCTGAAAAACCTCCTCGACCAATCGATCGGTCATAATCATCCCTCCGCCCACTTTACCCAAAATGGCCGCCCCCACGCAAATGATCGCCGGATAACGATCCATGAGCTTCGCCAACAAATTACTGGTGAAGACGACTAGCGGAATACTTAAGCCCAACCTAAAAAGGAGTAAGGGGCAATGGTCCTTGGAGGCGCCCGCGAGCTTCAACCCATTGGTTCTTAACCGATCACTCGCCTTAACCCCGCCCGCTGGGGCAGCCTGGCGCCCCGCCGCCCCACTTAAAATTTCCGTGGCGTCCCAGCGGCCCATCATTTTACTTACCCACTTAATCCATGACCTTTAATTTCGACTATGTTCCTCAGCGCCTGGACACCGACTCCCAGAAATGGCAGAAATATGCCGGCCGCGATATCCTTCCCCTGTGGGTGGCCGACATGGACTTCAAGGCCTCCCCCGCCATCGTGGCCGCCTTGCAGCAACGCGTAGCAAATGGTGTTTACGGCTACGCCCGCCCAATGGGTTCTACGGTCAATGCTTTTGTCGATGCCATGGCTCAGCATTACAGCTGGACGATTGATCCCGCCTGGATCGTGTGGCTACCGGGCTTAGTGGCGGGGCTCAATTTAACGGCGCAAGCTTACGCCGAACCCGGCGAAGAAGTCCTGACGCTGACGCCGGTTTATCCTCCCTTTATTTCTGGGCCGAAAAATAGCGGAAGAATTTCTACGTCGGTGCCGCTACGCCTCGTCGCCCATCGCTGGGAAATTGACTGGTGGGCGCTCGAACGAGCGATCACGCCACGCACCAAGCTATTTTTTCTCTGCAACCCGCACAATCCCGTCGGGCGCGTCTGGCGCCGCGCGGAGCTCGAGCGCCTCGGCGAATTCTGTATCCGCCATAATCTGGTGCTTTGCTCTGATGAAATCCACTGCGGTCTGATTCTGGACGATCTCCCGCACGTTCCCGCGGCTTCCTTGGGCGCGGCCCTGGCCCAACGCACCGTCACGTTGATGGCACCGAGTAAGACGTATAATGTTCCCGGCCTGTGCACTTCGATGGCCATTATTTCTGATGCCACCCTGCGCGCCAAATTTATCCGCGCTTCAGCCGGTATTATGGCCGAAGTGAACGCCTTAGGCTTTACCGCCTGCGAGGCCGCTTATCGTGACAGCGAGCCTTGGCGCCAAGCTTTGCTCCAAACGCTTCGGAGCAATCGTGATCTCATTCTTGATTTTGTCGCCCGCGAGCTACCCGGCATCACTATCGAGGCGCCCATTGAGGCAACTTATCTCGCGTGGCTTAATGTAACTGCGCTGAAACTCACTGACCCCGTTGCGCATTTTGAACAATACGGCGTCGGTTTAAGTGAAGGTTCGTTTTTCGGTGAACCGCGCGGCGGCCATGTCCGCCTGAACTTTGGCTGCCCTCGCGCCACCCTCGAGGAAGCCCTGCAGCGCATGAAACGCGCGGTCGCCGCAATCGGCCCGCCGTGACGTTAACCTAATTCCTGCCACGGCCCGATTTGTTCAATCGGGCCCTGAGCTTAAAAATGCGCCGCCGGGCGCATTTTTTTATATAAATAGTAAGATGCCGCCGACGATGATCATGGGCACGCCGATGATTAAACCGAAGAAAGTCAGGCAAGCGATTGCCCCCAATATCACCAGCAACAGACCCATGGTTTTTCTGAGTGGCTTAAAAGTTAAAGCGGCCGCCGCCAATAACCCGAGCACGATTAGCGCTAAAATGATGGTTCCATTCATACCGATAATTTTGCCCGAAGAATCTCGCCGGTCAATGGCCAGATGCAGCCCGCCGCCCCCATCGAGGCACTTCGATAGCACGCAATTTCGGCCCATCCTTGCATCTGAGGCCACCCGCGATAACGACTCAAGCTGACTATGCGTATTGGGCCTTACGAATTCGGTTCAAGTCTCTTTCTCTCGCCTCTCGCGGGCTACACCAATCTGCCCTTCCGGCTGGTCGTGCGCGAAATTGGTGGACTGGACTGGACCACAACAGATTTGGTTAACGCCCGATCGCTGATCGAAAAAAGTCCGCGCGCCCTGCAAATGATCCGCACCGCTCCGGCTGAGCAACGGCTCGCGGTGCAACTCTTCGGCGCGGTGCCCGAAGAAATGCGCGACGCCGCCCTCATCGTAGAGTCGCTGGGCATTGCCTCC
>SXZN01000124.1 GCA_005787865.1 Opitutaceae bacterium
AGGACCGACTAAAGTAGATTGTGCAGTGCCACCCACTGTATCGAGCTGAGCTGTTGCGCGAATTTAGATTGGGGCGTGCTGACGTACCCAACACCGATAAGCACTTTGACAATATAGCGAGCTTTCCTTGGCGGTCAGATATATCGGACTCCCTTATTAATAATATGGTGAGCCGGGACATTTCTGCGCCTATTTAATTGTGTGGCCGCATAGCCTGATCTAAGTTACTTAACGTAGGGTGATGCACCAATGAAATCCCGAAGGATACCACATACCAACCTAACAGTTTCACCCATTAGCTTAGGAACTATGACCTTTGGCTCGCCGGTCGGAGAATCGGACGCCATCCGGCTAGTTCATCAATCCATCGATAGAGGGGTCAACTTCATCGACACGGCAAATATGTATGAAGGATATAACCGTTCTCTTGGTAGCAGTGGAGGAATAGCGGAAGAAATTCTTGGCAAGGCGATTAAAGGACGCAGAGATCATGTTATTATTGCGACAAAGCTTGGAATGAAAGTCGGCCCAGCGCTAGATGATGAATTCACGAGCCCCGCGGCAATTCGTAAGCAATTAGACCTCAGTCTTAAAAGATTAATGACCGAATGTGTGGATCTTTATTACCTGCACCGACCCGATCCGTCTACGCCTATAGTAGAAATCCTCATTGCCCTAAGCCGAGAAATAAAGGCTGGTAGAATCAAACACTATGCGATCAGCAATTATAATGTGCGACAATTGCGCGAGTTACTAGAGGTGGCTGATACGAACAAACTGCCGCGACCAGTCGCACACCAAGCTCCGCTTAGTCTACTCAAATCAGAGTTGGTCAGTGATTTGCTTCCTCTATGCGCGGGCGAGCAAATTGCTGTTATTCCCTATCAAGTCTTGCAGGGAGGATTGCTGACTGGAAAGTATCGCCGCAACCAACCAATCCCGATTGATTCTCGAAAGGCCGAAAAAGAAGCTTGGGTCTGGCCATTGAATGACGCTCTTTTCGACCAGCTCGAGGCTCTTGAAAAAAAAGCAGGCCAAAACGGCAAAAGCCTGATGCAATACTCGATCAACTGGGTGCTGGAACAGCCCGCCGTGGTTTCAGCAATAATTGGCATCAAGCGCATCGAGCAACTAGAGGCTGCGATTGCCACTGCTGATTAAGATTAAGCCAACTTCAAAGGGGCCATAATAATTACAGATCAACCTCTGCAGAAGCGAGGTTCCTTGGATATTTCGGGCGCACATCGCCTCGGTCTGCATCTTTGTTGTCATGCTTGGGTCCTATTTTAAGGCTCAACTCATGTCTGTCGAATCGGGGTAATCATAAAGAGATTGTTTAGCTTTATCTTTGAATAGCTTCGAAGAAACCTAATTTTTCTAAGTTAGTTTTGAGGCGAATTTTAGCTGAAGCATCAAGCGGGCGCATCGGCAGCCTCACCTCACCACAGTCTAACCCACTGAGCCTAATGATTTCTTTGCCGGCCTCTAGACCACCGCCATTACTAAGCAAAATTTTAATCATCTGCACCGCAAAAGATTGTTCCTCACGTGCAGTCGTTAGATCGCCTGCTCTAAATGCCTTGATCAGGCGCTGATAGATTGGAGCGGCGTAGTTGTAAGTGCTTCCTACTGCCGTGGTGGCTCCAAGAGATAGAGCGGCGAGAAGGATTTCATCTCTTCCGAAAAAGACATCATAGCGTTTAGGCAAAAAGTTAAGCGCTTCCGTAAAATCCATCAAATTTTCATGAGTAAATTTTATTCCCGCAAGATTAGAGATGCGCGATGACGCTATTTTTAGGAAATCGATCATCGCAAAATTAACTCCAGTTACTGCTGGCATATGGTAATAATAAAAAGGCATATTGGGTGCTGCCTTTGCAACTAAGGCACAACTCTCTACTAATACATTTATCGATACGGGTCTAGGTGCGCAAGGTGACAGCATGGCAAATGCATCTGCCCCAATGCTGGCTGCGTGACGCGCGAGCTGAATGCTTTCGGAGAGGCTATTGTGGCCAACATGGACAATAAGCGCTAGTGTACGGGGTTTGCAGTCAGCCCAAGCCTCTGCAATGGTACATCTTTCCAGTGTAGTCATTGAGCTCCCTTCGCCGGTCGTTCCACATATAAAAGCACCGGCAACCTTATTTTGTTGAAGGTGTCTTGCTAGTAACGGAATGCGGGCGGGATTAATTTTACCATTAGTCTTAAAAGGAGTGAAAGGAGCAGCTACTAAGCCTGAAATTTTATTTAAAATCATTTATATAGCAAAAATAGATCAGTAAGAATAACTATAAAAAAGCGTTGGTATTTAAAATAAACCAAAAGCAGTCTATAGAGAATGAGCAGGCGGAGGACAATCGATTACAATCCCACGCAAGGCTTAGATCGGCAAGGTAAGGCGCTATCAATCAGTGAATTAATGAAGGGGAATATCATAAGGGAGCGGTCCCCCAGTATTTGGGCAGATCGACGCGGTCGTGTTAGGGCCAGGGAGCAGCGTGGACAAAGGGGAGGGGCCGCGGGAAGCTGTATAACTACCTGCTGTGTTGGGCTCAGAATTGGGCAGAGGCGCGATGAGTTTGGTCCACACCTGCAATTTAACCGCGTCGGCATTGTTGCAGACAAATTCGAGCAAGTACGCGTTCTGAGCTGAGCATCGTCGAACACAGAGACGCATAGGCGCGACGCGGAGCTTACACTGTGCCAGAAGCTGCCACCTGAGGCAGGGAAGTAAGAAATTATTTTTTAGGCGACGGAGCTGGTTGAAACAGTCGACCTACGATTTAAGCCGGCCCTTTTGTGGTTTGAGTCGGGCGCGTGCCAGTAAGTTTGGACTTCCCCGCGCCGTGCTCCCTGCTCCATGCTCCGCCCCATTAGTCTGGGCCTATAGCTCAATGGTTAGAGCAGAGGACTCATAATCCTTTGGTTCTCGGTTCAAGTCCGAGTGGGCCCACCACTTTAATGTTAAGCGCGATCCCAGCGCAGGGCTTCGGGGAGCCAGCGGTAGCCGGGGTCAAAGCGGGCGATGTGGCCGAGACCGGGCCACGGTAAATGAAAAGCGTAGATGCGGGTGCGGGCCGCGGCGGCTTCGGCAAAAACTTTTTTCCGGGTGACCACTGATGCGGCCGGATGATGATCGAGGCCAATGACCCAGCTGGGATCGTGAAACATCAAAATCGCGTGATGCACAAGGTCACTGATGTGCAGGAGCGACTCGCCTTGCGCCGTGATGCGGAAGATGGCGTGTCCCGCCGTATGCCCAGGGGCGGCCTCCACGACAATGCGGCCGCCAAAGAGCGCGGCCCCAGCGGTTAGCTTTTGCGTCTGGTTTTTAAGAATATCAAATTTCTCGCGATTGCCGCTGATGAGTCCCGGCAATTCGGCCGAATTGCGGTGTGATTGAGAAAAATCCGGCGCCGGCGTGAACCAAAAATCGAGCTCTGTCTGTAAAACATAAACCGCCGCATTAGGGAAAGCCGGCTTACCGGCCGCCACCAAGCCACCGATATGATCAATATGGGCGTGGCTCAAAAAAGTGGCCGTTACTTGTTCGTGCGTGATGCCGATCTGGGCGAAGCCATCTTCTAGCCAGCCAAAGCGGGGCCGGCTAGCTGCCCCAAAACCAGGATCGATCACGACGACTTCGCGGCCCCAGCGCAGGACGAGGACGTTGATATAACAGGGAATGGAATCAGTCGGTTCAGATTCATGGGCAAGCGCCGCCTGCATCGCGGCGCGCTGATCTTCGGGATACATCATGACGGCAGGTGAACCGAAGCGCAGCGTGCCGTCGCTGATCGAGAAAGCCTCGATGTCACCAATCGTGAAGCGATAAACGATGGCATTCTTCAGCGGCTTGATTCCCGCTGGGGCTGGGTTGGGCGGCGTAGCGGCTCCGAGGTAGGGCAAGGCGAGCGCTGCCGGCAGAGCGGCTAAAAAAGTGCGGCGGGGGAGATTATTCATTGGGGGTAAGGCCGAGCCAGAAAACCGAGAATGCCGTGGACGGAAATTAAAAAAGGGTGGTGGTTGGTCGGAGCCGCCGTGCGGTGAGGCAGTCGGTTGGTGGCCTTCAATAATTAGTCTGAAGTTTGGCGGGCCGCAGGGGATCGGCGAGGACGGCCGCGTGAAATTTATGAAAAGCGGCGCTGAGTGCGGCGACGCGCGCGGGCTCCGTGGCGAGGCGGTTATTCATTTCAATCGGGTCGCGGGCCAGATCGTAGAGTTCGATGGGCTGGAGCTGCGTATTGATTATTAATTTCCAATCACCTATCCGAAAGGCGAATTCTTTGCCGTCCGGATGGGGTAAGGCCCAGTAAAAGGAACGTTCGTCGGGGGCGGCGCCGCCGCGAAGCAGGCGACCTAAGTCAACGCCATCGATGGTTCGATCGGTTGGCAGAGCCACGCCGCAGAACGTGGCGATACTGGTAAAAAAATCTAAACCCGTGGCGGGCGCGTTGGTGACGGCTCCAGCTGGCACAACCGAAGGAAAGCGCACGATTGCGGGGACGCGGATGCCGCCTTCGTAGAGGTGACGTTTGCGGCCGCGCAAGCCGCCGGTTTCCCCGTGCGCATTTACCTCATACCAATTTTCCCATTGGCTCGTGACCGGACCATTGTCGCTGGCGAAGACGACGAGGGTGTTATCGCGATGACCCAGTCGGTCGAGGGCGGCCAGCACGCGACCGAGTTGAGCATCGAGGTAAGCCACGTTGGCATAATATTCGCCGGGACCGCGGGGCACCAGCAAGGCCTCGGGGCGTGGACCAGGGCCGCCGCTGGGAATGGGCACAATCGGCCCCTTGGTGAACGCGGAATACTGGGCGTTGTACTCGGGGGGATTTTCGATGGAGGTGTGTGGTTCGGCGGGGGCGAGGTAGAGAAAGAAAGGCGCGGTTGCGGCTGAGTGTTGCTCGAGCCAAGCGATGGCTTCATCCGCGTAAAGTTGGGCGGTGTAACCCGGCTGCATCGGCAGGGGTTGGCCGTTGCGATAGAGGTTGGTAGGATTGTGATTCGTGGGGATTTGAAAAGCGTTGTGGCCATAGGCGTAGTCAAAACCCAGATCGTTGGGCTGCGGTTGCGTCGGGTCGCCCAGATCACTGTTGAGGTGCCATTTGCCGATGAGGGCGGTGGCGTAGCCCGCTTGCTTGAGCAACGCCGCGAGCGTGAGCTCGGATCGGTGCAAATAAATACCCGACCCATCGGGTATCCAGCTCTTGATGCCGGTGCGATACGGCGAGCGACCGGTCAGCAGTCCCGCGCGCGAGGGCGAGCAGAGCGCGGACGGCGCATAATATTGGGTGAACCGCATGCCCTCAGCAGCGAGCGCATCGAGGTGCGGCGTCTTGATGATTGGATGGCCATAGCAGCCCAGGTCGCCGTAGCCGAGATCATCGACATAAATTAACACGATGTTGGGCCGAGCGGCGTGGGCGGTGACGGCGAGCACTAAGCTCGCGAGCAAGAAGCGGAGCATCATGACGCTAATTACGGCGCATGATCGCAGGGTCGTCGATGGCAAAGCAGTTTCCCCGGGTGGCCCGGCGGGTGGTTAAGTTGGATCGCCCGCGGTATAAAATAGCGGTGACGCGGCGCGCGCCCCGCTCATTGAGAGTTGTCAGTTTACCGACTCGGCCTAGGTTGGAGGGAATTATTTATGCTCGGCCCGACCATGCATTCTCCCGCTTGTGCTTTTTGCCAACTTGCGCGCGATCGCCTCTGGCTAGAAACGGCGACAACGCTGACCTTTCTCGATGGTTTTCCGGTCACCGCTGGACATACGCTCGTCATTCCGAAACGGCATGTGGCCGCGCTATTTGATTTACCGGCGGAGGAGCAACTCAGTTTGTGGTCGCAGGTCGCGGTCGTGCGGCAATTGCTGATCGAGCAATATAATCCAGATGGCTTCAATGTTGGAGTGAACGAGGGTTTGGCGGCTGGGCAAACGGTGCCCCATGCGCACATTCATGTTATCCCGCGTCGGCGCGGGGATGTGCCCGATCCGCGCGGGGGCGTGCGGTGGGTCATCCCGGCTAAGGCGCAATACTGGTAGTATTAATTACGCCGCCGCTGGCATTTTATTATTATTTTAATCCATGAAATCACGTTTTCTTTTTGGTCTGAGTTGGCTCGCCACTTTTGCGGTCGCCGCCTCGCCTGACCCGACGCCGGGCTTTGTGCAGGCGGTCGACCAGGCTCCGACCACTACCTCTGTCCCTGCGCTTGAACCTGCCCAATGGTTATTGGCTCATCTGGATGTTGAGACGACGGGGCTCGTGCCCGGCTATCACGAGATGATTGATGCCGGCTGGGTAATTACTGATCTCGAAGGCCGCGTGGTTGATACATTATTCATTCGCCTGCAGCCCGAGCATCCGGAGCGGCTTTCGCCGGGGGCCGCGCGCGTCAATGGGTTTGATGCGGCGACTTGGCGCGCCCAAGAGGCGCTGACGCCAGCGGCGGCGGTGGCACAAATTTTTGCTTTTCACGAACGCGTGACCCGCGGCAAGCACGTCTTGTTAGTCACGTTTAATTCTCAATTCGACACCGCTTTTCTCGATCACCTACTGCGCGCGGAGCAGCGCAGTTGGCGGGAGTTGTATCATTATTTCGTCTTAGATATTCCCTCCATGGCGTGGTCGTTGGGGTATCGCGAGCTCACCGGAAGAGCGTTGGCGCAGCGGTTGGGGGTAGCGGATGAGCCCCGGGTGGCGGTGGAGCACACCGGCATTACCGGCGCTATGCTCAACGTGAGAATTTATCAGGCCCTACGGCAGTTGGCGCCAAAATGATGCTCAGTGCCGGCAGTGGCCCGGATTTAATAACGCGGTCAGGCCACGATCTAAGGAGTCGTCAAAAGGCCTCCAGATAAGGCGTCGGCCTTCAATGCCGGGGAAGAAGCAAAATCTTGATCAGTTAACTGCCTTGCCTGTTAGGGGTTACCGCGGACCGATGGCTTATCATTTGCCGGTTGGAGCCGAGGCGCTAGGGTGTCGTAATCATGAATCAATTTCTCGGCATTACGTTGGAGCTGCTCATCATTATTGGGCTCGTGCTCGCCAACGGGTTTTTCGTGGCGGCGGAATTTGCTCTCGTGAAAGTGCGGGTCAGTCAGTTGCAGCCTCTGGCGAAAACCGGCGGTTGGCGCGTGAAACTTGCACTCAAGGCCGTTGCGCACCTCGACGCCGCGCTGTCCGCCACTCAGCTCGGCATCACCCTGGCCAGCCTCGGTCTCGGCTGGGTGGGCGAGCCGTTCCTCGCCCATCGTTTGGAGCCGCTGCTCAGGAACTGGGGGATCATTGATCCAGTCGCCATTTCCTCTATCGCCTTCGCTCTGGCGTTCGCGGTGATCACGCTCCTGCACATTATCTTCGGCGAACTGGCGCCCAAATCCCTAGCCATCCAACGTGCCAAGGGCGTGACGCTCTGGACGGCCGGCCCGCTCTTACTTTTTTATTATAGCTTTTTTCCCTTAATTTGGTTGCTCAACGGCATTGCGAATTACTTCTTGCGTTCCGTTGGTATCCAGCCCTCCAACGAAATCGACCACACCTTCAGCACCGAGGAGCTCGAATATGTGTTTAGCCAAGCGCGGCACACCCATCCCGGCGATGCCCTAATCAACAAGCTGATGGTGCAATCACTGCGTGCCCGGCAAACTCGCGCGCAGCACATCATGCGACCGCGCGAGCAAGTAATCGCCCTCTGGTTAGATAAGCCGCTTGAGGAAAATTTGCGCACGGCGCAGATTAGCGGGCATAGCCGTTTTCCCGTCTGCTCGGGTTCGCTCGATAAAGTGGAGGGACTTATTTTGGTGCGCGAATGGCTCTGGCAGATTCAGGCGCTTGGGCCCGAAACGCCTTTTGCCGCGCTCATCCGGCCAGCCGTGGAATTTGAATTAACGACTCCGTTGCACAGCATGATCGAGAGTTTCCGTTCAGCTCGTAGCCATCTAGCGGTGGTGCTCGATGAAAAAAAAGCCCTCGTGGGGATTGTGACTTTTGAAGATGTGCTCGAAGAAATTGTCGGCGATATCCGAGACGAATTCGATATCGAGCATGGTCCGGTATATAAGCGGACGGAGAGTCTTATTGTGGTGAGCGGCACGTTCACGATGCGGGAACTGCAGGCCGAGACGGGCTGGCCGCTCGAGTGGCAGCCGCGGGAAACCGTTTCGCATTGGTGTCAGCGGGTATTTGGTCACGTCCCGAAGCGAGATGAAAGCCTCGTCACCGGAGAATATCGCCTGACCATTCTGGAGGCTAACGCGGAGCGCGCTCGGCGCGTGCGCATCGAGCGCAGCGTGCCAGTGGCGCAGCGGTAAGCCTTTAATTAAGCCGTGGCGGCGGCCGCGCGGGCTGGCCTCTTAACGACTTGGGGTCAGCAGCATTTCGCGGCTAATGGCCATGACGGAGGGAATGCCGCCGCGCGACCAGATGAGCAAGAGACCGCGCCCATCGTCAACCATGACGAATTCACTTTCGCCGCAGACAAATGACTGGCCGGCAAAAGTTAGGTTTGGCCCGGGGGCACGACACGTGAAGTCGGGGAGCCTTCGAGCGGCACCATCTGATCGCGGATAAAATCTTCGGCAATTTTTGTGGTGAGCACCGCACGTTTGAGCGGCTTGATGCCTTCCGAAATCGAGATGCCTTGCGCGTTAAAGGTGGCGGTGTAAACGAGGGCCCCATCAATCGATTCAATAAACCAGATCGCCATATTTTTTGGCGACTCGCGTTCTGGGGACGCGTCAAAATGCTTTTTAAGTTTGGCCAGGGGTTCACCGACGCGCGCAAAAGCCGGGGTACGCGCAGGACCCAAGACGAGAGTGGCGAGCAGAAAAATGCCGGGCGTGAAAAACAGGCGAGGAGACATCATCGATCAATAGCCGCGTGTGCCCGATCCGCTCAACCTCCATCTCGCGAAGTCGGGCTGAGTCGCTTGTGGTCGTCCAGCCGCAGGCGCGCGGTCGGATCAGCCGAGTAAATTGCGCAAAGCCGCGAGATATTTTTCCTGGGTGCGCGTGATTACCTCGGCGGGTAAGCGCGGCGCCGGGGGCGACTGATTCCATTTTAACGCCACTAAATGATCGCGGACAAATTGTTTATCGAAACTCGGGGGTGAGATGCCGGGAGTGTAGCTGTCGGCTGGCCAGTAACGCGATGAATCAGGCGTGAGCACTTCGTCGATTAAAAATAAATTACCGGCGGCATCGGTGCCGAATTCAAATTTAGTGTCGGCTAGGATCATCCCCACTTTTTTAGCGCGGTCATGGCCGAATTGATAAAGCGTCAGGCTCAGTGACTTTACTTTTTCATAGAGTGCCGCGCCAATCGTGGCGGCCCCTTGAGCATCGTCGATGGGTTCATCATGTTGGCCCTTGGGTGCCTTCGTCGTTGGCGTGAAGATAGGGGCGGCTAATTGATCGGCTTGGCGCAAGCCAGCGGGCAAGCGCAGGCCGCAGACGGTGCCCGTTTTTTGGTAGCTGCTCCAGCCGCTGCCGATGAGATAGCCGCGGGCGACGCATTCAATGGTCAAGGGGGTGAGCTTGCGCACAATCATGCTGCGCAATTGGAGATCGCGGTCGGTGATCCCCCGGCGGGCGAATTCGCCGGCCTGGTCGGGGAAGAGGTGATTGGCAATGAGGTGCTGCGTTTGCGCGAACCACCAGTTGCTCATTTGGGTCAGGATAATCCCTTTGCCGGGGATGCCGTCGGGCAAAATCACATCGAAGGCCGACAGGCGATCACTCGCGACCAACAAGAGGGCATCACCGAGGTCAAAAATTTCGCGGACCTTTCCCGAGGCAAGCAGGGGAAAGGGCACCGTATCGAAACGGGTGACAGCGGTAGCAGGGAGGGCGGTAGAAATTTCGGCGGAATTCATAAGGGGAGGTCGTCACCAACGCACAAGTCAAGGGGGGCTGGCAAGGCTGCGATAGCCGAAAAAGAAAAGCGCCGATTGATTATAATCGGTCGGCCCTTTTTAGCAGCGAACCAAACGATGGCGTTAGAAAAGCCCCAACACTAGCGACGGAAATAATCCAAGTCCTAGGAGAAGACCGACCGCGATCAGCAAGGTTAGCGCCGTGGTGAGCGGTACGCGGATCCGCGCGGAATTTTCCGTCGCGGGGGCGACGACCAAGGCCTGCTTCAAAACGATGAGATAATAATAAAGAGCGACCGCGCTGAGGGCGATGGCGAGCAGAGTAAGCCAACCGGCGGGGCCCGCGACGCCACCAATTTGTAAAGTGGCCGCAAACACGGCGAATTTACCAAAGAAACCCGCCAGTGGAGGGATGCCCGCGAGCGAAAGAATAAAGACCGTCAAGCAGCCGGCCAAGAGAGGTGAGCGTTGATACAATCCGGCCACGTCGGATATTTTTTGGCAGCGGCCCTGTTGTTCGAGCACCGTGATAACGCCAAAAGCTCCGACGGTAGCGACCCCGTAGGTGGCTAGATAATAAAAGAGGGGCCCCACGCCGGCACTGCCCGCCGCGATGACGCCGAGCAGCATCGCACCCGTATGAGCAATCGCCGAGTAGGCCAGCAGGCGCCGAAGATTGCTCTGCGCCAAGGCGGCCAGATTACCGAGCAAAAGGGAGGCGCCTGCGAGGAGGGCGACGAGAATTAACCAGCCGCCGGAGTTACCAGCCGTAGCTACATCACCAGCTAGGGAGCTCAAACCGGGCCACAAGAGACGCAGGAAAAGGGTGAAGCCGGCGAGTTTAGAGGCCGAGGCGATCAGGGCGGTGGAGGGGGTGGGGGCGCCTTCGTAGGCATCGGGGGCCCAAAGATGAAAAGGCGCCGCCGCGGCTTTGAAGCCAAAAGCAACCAAGACCATGACGAGGGCCAGCGCGAGCAGGGGCGTCATGTGCCCGTGCGCTAAACTCTGCGCGATGCGCGAAAACTCGAGTTCGCCCGTGACACCATAAATAAGGCTAAAGCCAAAGAGCAGAAACGCGGTCGCCATGCCGCCAAACAGAAAATATTTTAAAGCAGCTTCAGCTGAAGCCCGCTGATCTTTATCAAAACCAGCCAGCACATAAAGCGAAAGGCTCGCTAGTTCGAGGGCGACAAAAGCCACCAAGAGATGATGAGCCGCGGCCATCAGGGTAAACCCGGCGGTTGCAAACAAAATGATCGCAACGTATTCAGCCGGATGGCGGAGGAGTTTGGCCCCAGCGGTTACGCCGAGCGTAAGCAAGGCGAGTCCTAGCACGCCGGTGCGGGTAGCCAGGGCCAGTTGGTCCAAGATGAAATTGTGCCCATAAATTGGGCCGAGCGCGCCCACCGCTACGGAGTCAAAAATCGCAGCGATGAGCGCGGTGGCTCCGATGCACAAGGCGGCGGTGCGGCGTTCGGCCAGAGTGTGCTGGCGACCGCGAATGAGATCATAGGCGAGGACTAAGAGAGCCCCAACAATCAGGGAGATTTCGGGCAACAACCCTCGGGCGAGCAGAGCGTAGCTGTAATTCATGGGGTACCTCCGTGCCAGATAGCCTGCAGGAGTGGAGAATGCAGACTCGGGACAATCCAGTTGAGCAGCAGATCAGGCTGCAGCCCAATTAACAGAGTTGCCGTCAGCAATAAAATGGCCCCGGTGCGTTCCGCCCACGTGATCGGTGCGTAGGGGGTCGCCTCGAGCGGGGCTTCGCTCGCCGGTGATACTTGGCCAAAAAATGAAATTTGCATCACGCGCAAGGTGAAGGCGGCCGCGATAAGCACGCCGAGGGCCGCGCCCACGGCCCAGGTTTTTGAAACCTGCCAGGTGCCGCTCAAGATAGTCAGCTCGGCCGGGAATCCGCTAAAGCCGGGCATGCCCATCGAAGCGAGACCCGCCACCACAAAGACCACGGTGGCAAAAGGCATGAGCCGATGCAGGGGAATTTTCCGGAGGGCTTCTAGCTGACGAGTGTGGGTGCGCTCGTAAACCATGCGACCGACAACGGCGAAGAGCAGTCCGGCAATCACGCCATGGGAAAACATTTGGAGCACGGCCCCCGCGGCGGCTTGGGGATTGGCGGCGGCGAGGCCCAAGAGCACAAAGCCCATGTGGCTGACGCTGGAGTAGCCGATGACAAATTTAAAATCATTCTGCACCAACGCGACGAGCCCCGCGTAAACAATGCCCGCCACCGCGAGCCAAGCGATGACCGGTTGCCAGTACGTCAAGCCAGCGGGAATCAGCCCCATGGCGACGCGCAGACAACCGTAGGCGCCGAGTTTCATCACGACGCCGGCGAGCAGCATCGATGCCCCGGTGGGGGCCGCGACGTGGCCGGTCGGGGCCCACGTGTGAAAGGGAAACATGCCCGCCAACACGGCAAAGCCCGTGAAGATCAGCGCGAAGATCATGATTTGCTCAGGGTGACTAAGAGTCGTCACAGCCTGCGCTAATTGGGTTAAGCCGAAACCAGACGCGTGGCCGGTCGCGTAAATCCACAGCAAGCCCGCGAGCACCAGAGCGCTGCCGGCGAAAGAATAGAGCGCGAGCTTCATCGCGCCATACTGCCGGTTGGTGGAGCCCCAGTTCGCGATGAGAAAATATTTTGGGACGATCGCAATTTCGTAGAAAACAAAAAACAGAAAAGCATCTGCGCTGAGAAAGACGCCGTAAACTCCGCCGATCAGCGCTAGGTAGAAGGCAAAAAATTCCCCGGTGCGCTCTTCGATGTTCCACGAGAACAGCACCCCCGCGGTCGCCGCCAAGCCAGTGAGCACCAGCAACGTGAGGCTGATGCCATCGACGGCGAGGTGGTAGTTGATTCCCATTTGGGGAATCCAAGGCAGATTGATCAGGGTTAAGACAGACGCAGACGGCGTGAAGCCAGCGGCCGCATATAAAGTCAGGCCCCAAGCAGTCGCCGCAGTGAGCAAGGCGACCATCCGCGCCGCGGCTGCTGACCGCTGGCCCGCCACCAAGGCCAAAGCGGCCCCGGCGAACGACAGGTAGATGGTAAAAGGCAGCAGGTTCATGGCCGGAGAACAGTCCACGCGGTGACCAACGGGTTGAAGAGACTCACGAGAGCTTGCGGCCACACGCCGAGAATAAACATCAAAGCAATCGTCGGGACGAGCGTAGCAATTTCTAAAGCATTGAGATCACGGAAGCGGGTAACGCCCGCTCCTGGGGGTCCGTGGAAGACGCGTTGCCAGAAGGTCAGCAAGAAATAGGCGGTGGCAAATAAACCCAAGCAACTGATCGCGGCCGCCCACGGCGCGAGACCAAAGACTCCGCGGAAGATGAGAAATTCGCCGACGAAACCATTGAGTCCGGGTAAGCCCAGCGAGGAAAAGAGGGCGACTCCGCAGAAACCGGCAAAGATCGGAGCAGCAGTCCGCACGCCGCCAAAATCATGGAGGCCGCGTAAACCCCCAGAGCGGTTTTCTAGAACCCCGACACAAAAGAAAAGCGCGGACGCGGAGAGCCCGTGATTAAACATTTGCAGCACCGCACCGCTGAGGGCCGCGGTGGCGGCCGCCGGATGTAAGAGCCCGGCCCCCGCGACGGCGAAGAGCGCGAGTAGACAATAGCTCACGTGATTAATGGAAGAATAGGCGACCATGCGCTTCAGGTCCGTTTGCGCCATGGCGGCAAAAGCACCGAGTACGATACCCGCCACCGCCAAAGCACTCAGCACGGGCGCTGCCGCGGAGAGTTGCGCGGGGAAAAGCGGCCAGAGGATCCGGAGGAAACCGTAGACGCCCATTTTGGACATGACGCCGGTCAGGAACATCGAAGCGCCGGTCGGGGCTTCGGCATACGTGGAGGGCAGCCAAGTATGGCAAGGATAAAGGGGCACTTTCACGGCGAGACCAAGCAGCACCCCGAGAAAAATTATGCCGAGGGTGGGGCCGCCGATTTTCGCCGCGAGACTCCCATTATGAGCGAGGGCGGCGAGCTCCACAAAATCAAAAGTTCCGGCCGTGGCGAAGAGCGCGGCGAAAGCCAGCAGCATGAAGACACTGCCGCCGATGGTATAGACGACAAACTGATAGGCCGCGCGTCCGGCGCCCGGACCACCCCAGAGTTTAATGAGGAAAAATGCTGGGACGAGGCTGAGCTCCCAGAAAATAAACCAAGGAAAGAAATCTAAAGTGAGGAAGACCCCTAAAGCCGCCCCTTGCAGAAATAAAAATAATAAACTAAAAAGGCGCGGCTCACGCTCAATTTTCCAAGAGGCTAGCAAAGCGGTTGGCGCAATCAGACCGGTGAGCAGTACCAGCGTTAGGCTTAGGCCGTCCAACCCTAAATGGTAAGAGACCTGCAATCCGCTGATCCAAGCGTACTGTTCGGTGAATTGATAGCCGATGGCCGCCGGATTGAAATTAGCCCAGGCGAGCGCGGCGAGTCCGAGGGTAGAAAGACTAAAGAGCAGCGCGAGCACGCGACTGGTCTTGGGGCTCAGTCGCGGGGTGAGGGCCAGGAGTAAAGCGCCGAGCCACGGCGTAAAAATCAACGTGGAGAGTAAGCATTTCATCGGGCACCTCCTAAGACTAACACGAGAGCGAGGACGATGAAGGCCACTGCCATGACGCGGAGATAACCATGAGCTTGGCCGGTCTGCGCTTGAGCATAACGTTGGCCGGAGCCGCGAACACTCGCGCTGATCTGGTCAAAGCCGCCATTGAGGCCGTCTTCGTCAAGTTGCCGATTCACCGTGCCAGAAAAAATACCGAGCTGGGCAAGAAAGTTAACCAGCCCGCCTAAAACCCAACGATCAATGCCTTGGGCGAGCGTGGCGGTAAAATGATTCAATCGACCGACGGTGGCAGCGTAGAGCTCATCGAAGCCGAGCCAATTGGCCAAAGCGGCCATAACCTGAGGAGCCGCCACCACTAAAGGATCGCGCGCATCGGCCGTGGTGCGGAGTTGGCGACCGTACAGCCACCAACCAAGGCCGAGGCCCACGCCGACCAAACCGATAGAGAGCAGCATCAAGCCACTCCCGTCCGCCAGATGGTGTAAGCTGCTGTGCAGTTCGGTCCCGCTGAGCCGCGCCTGGAGCCACGGATAGGCGGGAGTTCCGATAAAGCCCAAGCCAATTGCGCCCAGGGCGAGTAAGATCAGCGGAATCGTCATGACGGCCGAATTTTCGTGCGCGTGTTCAGCCGCGGCAGAACGCGGTTGGCCCAAGAAAATCTCCGCCACTAAGCGAGTCATGTAGAAAGCAGTTAATACGACCGCGGCGAGACCAGCGTAGAGCGGTAAGCGGGAAACATCCCAGGCATGCGCGGCGTGGAGAATCGCTTCTTTGCTCCAAAATCCCGAAAAAAGAAACGGCACCCCGGAGAGCGCCATCATTCCAACGGCGAAGGTGGCGAAGGTGATCTTCATCTTGGGGCGGAGGCCGCCGAGCAAACGAATATCTTGCTCGTGGTGGGCCGCGTGGATGACCAAGCCGGCGCCGAGGAAAAGCAGCGCCTTAAAAAAGGCATGCGTCAGCAAGTGAAAGATTGCGGCCGTCCACGAACCAACCCCCAGCGCGAGCATCATGTAGCCGAGTTGGGAGACCGTGGAAAAGGCGAGGACGCGTTTGATGTCGTTTTGTCCGCAAGCAATGCAGGCGCCCAGCAAGGCGGTGATTGCGCCGATGAATGCGACCACGGTTAAAGCATGGACGGGCGCGGCCGCGAGGGCGGCATCGATCTGCATTAACGGATAAACGCGGGCGACCAGAAAGACGCCGGCCGCTACCATGGTCGCGGCATGAATCAGCGCGCTGACGGGAGTCGGGCCTTCCATCGCATCGGGCAGCCAGACATGCAGGGGAAATTGCCCCGATTTACCAATGGCGCCGCAGAAAATCAGCAGGCCAATCGCGGTGGAGAGGGCGAGACTGCCGCCGAGGGTTTGGCCGGCCAGCGAAGCGAGCGCGGTGTTTTCTAATACGCCCTGGCCGCCATCATAAAATAGCAGCGAGCCGGTCGCATCATATAACCACAGGAGACCGAGCAAGAGGCCGAGATCACCGATGCGGGTGGTGATAAAAGCTTTCTTGGCGGCGGCGGCGGCGGACGGTTTATGAAACCAGAATCCAATGAGCAGGTACGAGGCGAGGCCGACGAGCTCCCAGCAGATAAACAACAAGAGCAGGCTGTTGGCCACTAACACGCCGAGCATGGCGGCAGCAAAGAGACTGAGGAAACAGAAGAACTGTTTGAAATTCGCGTCGGCCTGCATGTAACCGAGGCTGAAGATAAAAATCAGCAAACCCACGAAGGTCACCATCACGCACATGAAGGCAGTGAGGGGATCCAGTAAAAAGCCCAACCGCATGGTGCTAGCGCCCAGATCAAACCAAGCAAAGTTGGCGACTGCGTGAGTGGCGGGAGCTTGTAAGGCGCTTTGTAGAGCGAGGCAGGCCAGAACGAACGAGACCGCCATCGCGACAATGGCACTGCCCGCGGCCAGCCGGCGGTCTTTGCTGGGAGCCAGCGCGCCCAGCCCCGCCGCGAGCAGCGGCAGCGTGGGAATAAGCCAGAGATGATTTGCAGTGAAAGTCATGGCGGCGGCTGGCGGCGTTACCCCCGAAGGGTGCTGGCCTCCTGCAGGCGGATATTTTTCTGATGACGATAAACCGCGATGATCAGCGCGAGCCCGACCGCGGCTTCCGCGGCGGCTACCGCGATTGCGAAGAGGACAAAAATCATCCCATTCGCTGGGCTGGGGGCGGGCCCGAAGCGCCAGAAGGCAATGAAGTTAAGATTAGCCGCGTTCAGCATCAGTTCGATCCCGAGTAGAACGAGAATGGTATTGCTGCGG
>SXZN01000125.1 GCA_005787865.1 Opitutaceae bacterium
GACTCGTGCGGCCCCGTCATGCCCACATCGCACATAAAAGCGGTGTGTTGGCGCAGCAGCGCCGCATCCGCCGTCGCCACATGCGTGTGCGTCCCGAGCACCGCACTCACCCGCCCCGCCAGATGCCAGCCGAGCGCCTGCTTCTCAGAGGTCGCCTCGGCGTGCATCTCCACCAAGGCGCCATCAAATTGCCCCGCGCAGTCTTGCAATAAAGCATCAGCCGCCAGAAACGGACACTCCGCCTTGAGGCCCATAAAGCTTCGGCCCAGGACCGTAAATACTAACAGGCGAAAGCCGTTTTTTTCTAAAATCAGATGCGAGCGACCCGGCGAGGTCCGCGGCAAATTAGCGGGCCGACAAACCTGCGGGAGCGTGACAATATCCACCTCAAAACCTTTTTGATCCCACACGTGGTCGCCCAGCGTGATCGCATCAACGCCCGCCTGCAGCAGAGTTTTACAAATCACGCTGGTGATGCCGGCCCCCGCCGCCGCATTCTCTCCATTGGCGATTACAAAATCGATCCCCCGCTCCGCGCGCAGCTTGGGCAGCAGCGCGGTGACAATCTCGCGGCCGGGCTTGCCGACGATATCGCTAATAAAAAAGAGCCTCATGAATTAAGGGGCCAGATAGCTCGCACTGGAAGCGCTCCCGAGCGCACTCGGGCTGAGCCGCGTGGCTTTACCCGACTCCGTATCGAGCAAATAAAGGCTGCTGGTATTGGCGGCGCGGTAGGTGCAAATCACGTGACGGCCATCCGCCAGCCACATCGGTTCAATGGCATCCGTCGGTGCCTTGGAAACAATCTTGCTGGTGCGTGTGGCAAAATCATAAACCGCCGTTTGATAGCCGCGCCCCACTCCCGCGGTGAAAACGAGCTTGTTGGGATCGCCCACACTCCAGTCAGGTTCAGCGCAATATTTAGAAATATTGGTGCCGAGCCGGGACAGGCCCCCCGCGCCACTCGCTGACATCGTATAAAGTTGGGGACCACCGGCTGCATCCGAAACCACCACTAAACGTGAGCCATCCGGCGACCACGTCGGGGATGCTTCAATCGAAGGCGAATTAGTCAGGCGACGGATCTGTCGCCCCTGGGCGGTGCCGACATAGACCTCAGGATTCCCTTCGCCAGAAAGCACCATGGCGACGCGCGAGCCATCGGGGCTGTAGCGACCACCGCTGTTCGTGCCTTTGAAACTTGCGAGCAAAGAAATGCGGCGGTTGTTCATTTCTAGCACATAAATATCAGGAAAGCTGGTGCGGTAACTCGTAAAAACAATCTTCGAGCCGTCCGGCGACCAACGCGGCCCGAGAATTTGTTTACCCTCGGACGTCCAGCGCATGACTTCACCGAAAAAGAGATCGGAAGTATAAATCTCAGTCTTGCCCGTCTTGTTGCTCAGGTAAGCTAGCTTCCCGGCAAAAAAACCTTTGAGGCCGCTGGTTTTGTTAACCGCAAAATCCGCCGCGCGGAGGAGCGCATTGCGCATGCTGGTGCCGGTGAGCGTCTGGCTCGCCACAGGGGAATTGAGACTACCCTTGGTGATCGTGACGCTGACCTGATTGGGGCCGGCGGGGGAAAAGCTAAGGGCAAAAGCTCCGCCGCTGCTGACGGGGCGGTAGCGGCCGTGAGCGCCGAAGGCCGTTAAGGCCAAATTCTGCAATTCGGCCGTAGAGGCGCTAATCGTGACGGCGATCGTGGTGGTGTCAGCATTGACACTGACCGTGCCAATATCGCGTTGAGCAAAAACAGGCACCACGAGGGCGAGCCCGAGAAGGAAGCGAAATGCATTCTGCATAATCATGTGATAATTGGGGATGAGAGTCAGCTTAGCCGATTTTTGTTTTACTCTCGGCAACCTACTCACAAGGTCAAAGCGTCATCTTTTCCAAGCCATTTTCTCCATCATCTTGTGACTACTGAATCCCTCAAAGAAGCGCTCAAACAAGTAAAGTATCCTGGTTTTAGCCGCGATATCGTCTCCTTCGGCCTGATCCGATCAGCGGTCTTCGCCGAAGGCACCGCCAAGGTCTCCGTTGCGATCACGACCTCTGACCCTAAAGTCCCGACCCAACTAAAAGCCGAGATCGAGCAGTGTCTGCGGGCCCTCCCCGGCGTTAAAGAGGTAATCATCGAGCTCGCCGTCTCAGCGGCCAAGGCCCCGCCGGCAGCCGGCCAAGCCAATCTCGGCGGCGGTACCGCGCCGGCCGGCCTCAAACATTCGGTTGCCATAGCCTCCGGCAAGGGTGGCGTCGGCAAATCAACGTTTGCGGTCAACCTCGCTTGCGCCCTCGCCCAAGTCTTGGAATTGCGCGGTCGGCCCGGTCGCGTGGGGCTCATGGACTGCGATATTTACGGCCCCTCCGTTCCCCTGATGATGGGCCTCCAAGGCCGGCCGGAAATCAACGGCGAATCGCTCGTGCCGCTCGAACGCCATGGCGTCAAAGTCATGTCGATGGGCTTTCTCGTGGACGATAACACCCCCGTCGTCTGGCGCGGGCCGATGATCATGAAAACCATTCAGCAATTCGTGCAGAATGTGCAGTGGGGAGAAATTGATGTTCTCTTGGTCGATATGCCACCCGGCACCGGCGATGCGCAACTTTCCTTGGTGCAAACCTTGCCCCTCGATGGCGCCCTCATCGTGACCACCCCGCAAACGGCCGCCACGAATATTGCCCGCAAGGGCGGCCTCATGTTTCAAAAAGTAAACGTGCCGATTCTCGGCGTGGCCGAAAACATGAGCTGGTTCGAAGATGCCACCGGCCAACGATTACCCCTTTTCGGCGCCGGCGGTGGCGCCATCACGGCCGAGCTCTTGGGCACAACCCTCCTCGGTCAAGTTCCGCTCTACCCCGAGATTCGGGCCGGCGGTGACTGTGGTTTGCCCGTGGTGGTCAATGACCCAGCCAGCAAACCCGCGCAGGTTTTCCGAGAAATTGCCCAAACTTTGCTCGCGAAGTTAAAACTGTAAGCGCCAGGCGCGCTCGCTCGACCTACTCGAGTTCCGTGGGGTCCAGATGCTGCACAATTAATTCCTGCAGCGTCCCGAGAAAAACATAAGCCGCAAAAGCGCGCCGTTGCGCTTCGGTCGTTTCGATCAACGGCATTTCACCCGTTTCAAGCGCCTCATCACCCACCGCCGCGAGCGACTGGGACCGCAGCCACAAACGCACCGCGGAGCAGGCGCGCAGAATCGGCTCACTATTGGTCGCATCAAGCGGCACGACTCCGGTAATAAAAAAATCGGTGCCGAATAAACCGAGCAAAATATTAAGATCACTATTTTGGTTCTGGAGTAATTCCTGC
>SXZN01000017.1 GCA_005787865.1 Opitutaceae bacterium
CGAAGTGCCGGGCGTAGCCTTTGCGGTCTGGGCCCCGGCGGCTTCGCGAGTTTCCTTGGTCGGTAATTTTAATAACTGGGATCCGCGCTATCACCCGATGCGTCCGCTCGGCGGTTCGGGGGTGTGGGAATTATTTGTACCTGATGTACGGGCGGGCGAGCTCTATAAATTTGCGATCTGGGATCAGGCCGGGCACCGGCAGTTGAAAACTGACCCCTATGGCACTGCTTTTGAGGCACCGCCCAACAACGCTGCCATTATTTGTGATACGACAAATTATCAATGGGGTGACCGCGCGTGGCTGGCGCAACGTACGGCGCTGGCGGGGCAGGTGGATCGCCCGATTTCAATTTACGAAGTCCATCTCGGTTCATGGCGGCGCAATTTGGCGGAAGCGAATCGGCCGTACAGTTATCGCGAGTTAGCGCCGTTGCTCGCTGATTATGTCGCGGCGATGGGGTTTACCCACATCGAGGTTTTACCCGTCAGTGAATTTCCTTTCACCGGTTCGTGGGGTTACCAAGTCACGGGTTATTTTGCTCCGACGCACCGCGGGGGCTCACCGGAAGATTTCCAATTTTTCTGCGATTATCTGCACCAACGAGGCATCGGAATTATCCTCGACTGGGTGCCGGCCCATTTCCCTCGGGATAGTTTTGCCCTCGCGCGATTCGATGGCACCCAACTCTACGAGCACGCCGATCCGCGCTTAGGCGCCCACATGGACTGGGGCACGTTGATCTTCAATTATGGTCGTCATGAGGTGCGTAGTTTCTTGATTGCGAGCGCGCTGTCTTGGCTGGAGCGCTACCATATCGATGGCCTGCGGGTGGATGCGGTCGCCTCCATGCTTTATCTCGATTATTCACGAGCCGAGGGAGAATGGATACCCAACGAATCTGGCGGCCGCGAGAACTTGGCCGCCATTGGCTTTTTGCGGCAGGTTAATGATCTGGTCCACCACTATTATCCCGGAGTGCTAATGTTCGCAGAAGAATCAACCTCGTTTCCGAAAGTCACTCGGCCGACCGCGGAAGGCGGTCTCGGGTTCGACTACAAATGGAACATGGGCATGATGCATGATACGCTGGCGTATTTTCAGAAAGATCCCATCCACCGAAAATGGTCACACGATAAATTGACCTTTGGGATGCTTTATCAGTATTCCGAGAATTTTGTTTCCGTCTATTCGCACGATGAGGTCGTGCATCAAAAAGGTTCGCTCTGGACTAAAATGGCGGCGGACAATTGGCCGGATAAGGCCGCGAATTTACGGACGCTCTACGGCTATGTTTGGCTTTATCCGGGAAAGAAGTTACTCTTCATGGGCGGCGAATTTGGGCAACTGGCGGAATGGAACCATGATGCCAGCCTCGATTGGGGCTTATTGCAGGAACCCTTGCATGAAGGGCTCCGTCTGTTGGTGCGTGACCTGAATAAACTTTATACAAGTGACCCGGTGCTCAGTGCCCGGGATTTTTCGGCTGCAGCTTTTCGCTGGGTTAATTGTGCTGACGGTGATCACAGCTGCCTCAGTTTTTTGCGTCTCGATGAAGCGCAGAAGTCGGCGTATCTCGTTGTGGTTAATTTCACGCCATTAACGCGCAACCGTTATCAGGTTGGCGTGCCCTACGCCGGCTATTGGCGAGAGGTGTTGAATACCAATTCAACTTATTATGGCGGCAGCGGCTTCGGGAATCATGGCGGCAAGCAAGCTTCGGTGGCGCAGGCAGATGGGTATGAGCATGCGCTGCAGCTAACTTTGCCGGGGTTGTCGACGTTAGTCTTTCACTGGTCCGCGAAGGGGTGACGTTCCAATTGCGTAAAACTTTTGCCCCCGGCCGCGCCGCGGGAGTGAGGCGGGCCCCTCGTCGTGGTCGTCAAGCCGCCGTGGCAGAACGGCGCAGAAGATAGGGGGCAATCGGAGCGTAATAAATTCTGAACCAAGACGACTCGGGTCTTTTTTAGTCTCGGCTAAACCTCTGTATTGAATTGTTGAACATCGTAATAATAAAGCCCGACGAACGCCAAGGATAGCGTTACGCCGCAAATCAGCGTAATGAACGAGCTTGACTGCCAGTGAAAAGGAATGCGTCCCACGTTAAGAATGGCGGTTATTTGCTAAGCAATGCTTTAGCCATAGATGTCAAACGTGATCATCACCGCTTCGTCCCAGTGGGCGGCGGGGTCTGCTGATAAGCATCATAAATGACGTGCACATTCTCTTCATTGCCAAAAAACATAATTCTTCCGGAAAAATGAGACGTGCGTGCGGTCGGCAGACTGGGCCGTTCCGCGGTGGCTAGGGCAAAATCCATGGTGACGGTAAGCTCGTTCATTTTGACGCCGAGCACGGGGCTATATGGGGCGAGCAATTCGAGGGTAACTCTTTCTATCTGGGAGTGCTGCTTGTTTACCGTCAGCTGGAGTTGTAAGTGCCCCAGCATTTTATCAGCAGCGGTGGCAGCGACGCGGAAGCGGCCGGTGTAAACAGCGCGCGCCGCATTTTCGCGCAGGAGTTCGAGACTCGCAGGCTCAATGTCGCTGGGGAAAAAAACAGTTTGGGTTAGGCTTGAGGCCTGAGCGGCTTTGAACGGAAGATACTGGGATAATTCTTTGGCGGTGGGTGGTTGGCCGTTATTCTGGATGAGAGTCCATTGTTCTGCCGCTGGCTTGGCTGGGTCATAACGCTCGGTGATCGTAATCTTGTTTTGGGTCGTAATCTGCGTGTAGGCCCAACCGGAAGGCACCGCAGGATTGAAAGCCGCCAGCGCGGTCCGCAGATAATCGGGCTGCGGGGCGGCTTGTCCGAGCTTGAAGGCAAGCCCAGCGAGTAACGCCAGCCTGACGAGTCGGTGAGGCGCCGCTCCACGGTCGAAGATGCGAGGAGCAGGAATCGAGATAAGGCGAGATGAAGTGAGCATCATCGCAGAGGGTTAGTCGCACGGTCGGGCACTTCAATGAGGATAACGCACGGCATGGTGAGAGATAAATCGGCTATAACTGTAAAAAATTGAGGTCTGATTCTGGCAGAACTGGGACTGATGCATGCGGAAAAAGACGCGCGGAATTGTGCTGATGAGGCGACTTGACGCTTCAATCGAAACTTCCAAGCCATGCTGGCCGAGCGCGGTGGCTGGGCGCGGGTGCTGATTTTTAAGCCGCAGGCGGCTCCGTGTCGGTTGATTCGGTCGTTGGTGGTTGCCCAAAATAAGGGGTAACCGCGACGACGCGATCCGCTTGCCGTGTCCAACGATAGATCAGCGGTCCGTCTGCTCGTTTCAGTGCTTTAAAAATCTGGGGTGCTTCGCGTATTTGCAGCATCAGGTCAGCCACGCCGTCAGGCGCGCAGGCAAACATCTTGACGTAGCCTTTGTAGTGGCGCGGTTCGCCTATTATGCGGGCCAATTGACTAGCTCCTGTCGGCCGGGCCGGTTGCTCAGCAGGCGATTGCTCAGGCGGGGGGGTAGTCGCAAGAGCGGCGCGGGCCTCCAGCACGAGAAAACTGTAAGGCAACGAGCGCAAGTCGATGCCGGCTCGCTGACCAAAACGGACCCACCCAGAATCAGCTTGGACCCCGTGGGGTGGCGTCGCGAAAAAATGGCACCAATGCCGCTCGTTGCCGGCGGCGAAAATTCCGCACGCGTCTTGGTGGGGGCAGGGCGCAATTGCCCGGAAGCGCGGTTTTAGCTTCTCGCGCCAGGTTCCGAGAAGGCGACTGACTTCATGGGTGCCGGGTTCCACCCAAAGCACCGTTTGAGCTCGCGTCAGTAGTTCGGCCAGTTCGGCCCGCGCGATTTCGTTGAGCTCATTAAGGACGTGGCTGATGACCAGCACATCGATCGGCTCAGTGCAACGAAGGAAGCGGGTGCTGGCGCGTTCGACGAGCAAATGAGGGTACGCGGCTCGTCCGCGATGTTCGGCAAAATCAAGCGCCAGATTAGAATGGTCGTGCAGGAGCAAGCGGGGGCTGTCCGCTGCACCGATGAAATCCACCACGCGGCGGCCGGCGACACCGCTGCCGCAGCCCCAATCGAGGATGATCGCCGCGCGCGGCGGGGTCCAGCCGTGGAGTTTTAATTCACTTAAAACGGCATCCCATTTCCAACCGATCCGTTCGCCGAAAGTAAAATCGTAACACTCGAGGTCAGTGATCGTGTGCCAGTAAGGACCCTCGGCCGCGGAGCCGGAGAGAAACTTCTCCCGCAAATTATCCAGTACTTCCCAGTCGAGTGAGGCCCAATCCATGTGCAGCGTATGAAATTATTTGGCGCAGGAATGGCGATCTGCTCACTGGCTAAGTGCAAAGCCAAGCTGTCGCGCTAAGGCCTGGGCGGTGATGCCGTAAAAAGCGGCGAAGGCCCGCACCGACTCAGCCGCTTTGGTGGTACGCGCTGGGCGCTCGTGCTTGGTCGCGGCAATCATGATATTTTTGGCCGTGTGGTCAATGGAGATAAATTCAAAAACTTTAGTGTCGTAGCCGGCCCATTCGAGGAGCAAGGCGCGCAGAGCATCGGTCGCAAATTCGGCTTGGCGTTCTTGAAAAATCCCGTGCCGCAGAGCTGGCGCGAGCACGGGTGCCGCTGTCAGTTGGCTGCGCAATTCTTTTTGGCAACACGGAGCGACGACCAGCAAAGCCGCCTCGGCTTGCACCCCTTTGGCCAGCGCGTCGTCGGTGGCGGTATCGCAGGCATGCAGTGCGATCAGGACGTCGAGAGCTGGATAGATCGCCGACTGGATGGTCCCGGCCGTAAAATCGAGGGTCGGGCGGCCCGTGGCAGCGGCTACCTCGTTGCCTACTCGGACCAGCTCGGGCCGAAATTCA
>SXZN01000126.1 GCA_005787865.1 Opitutaceae bacterium
CCCGGTACATCGACCCCGGTCCAAAAACTATCGGTGCCGAAAAGAACCGCATTGCCGAGCGAACGCATTTGGTGGGTGAGTTCCGTGCGGGATAAATCGGCGCCTTGCATGAGGAAGGGGCGCCCCGCGGCTCGCCATTCGGGCTCCAGCGCAAGGGCGATCGTGCGCATATCGGCGTAGCTCGTAAAGAGGACTAACGACCCACCGGTCACACGGTTTACACAAAAACGAATATAATCAGTGAGCGTATCTAACGCCAGTTTAGCTTCCTTAGGGGAGGGCAGGGGGATGTCGGTCGCGACAAAGACTCGCATGTTGCGCTCGAAATCGAAGGGCGACTTGACGGCGATTTTTTTTGCGTGATCGGCTCCCATGCGTTGCGCCAACGGTGTAATGCTCCCGCCCATTGCGAGCGTTGCGCTGGTGCAAAGCACGCTCGTGCCGCAGCCAAAAAGATGTCGGCGCAATTCGGGGGCAACGTCGATCGGCGCGCTGCGTAGTGCCACGATCGTTTGCTTACGACCACTCCGCTCGGCCCAGTAGACGTGGCCGGGATTCCCCAGCGTGAGCCACTCGGTGAGACCGGCTTGGAGGCCTTTGATGCGCTGCTGTTGCTCGAGTAGTTCGTCGTGCTCGCGGCCGTCCTCCAACTTATCCGCGAGTTTTCCCATCAGCCGATGGAGCGCACCCAAGGGACCGTCCAGCATAGGTTCGGCTGCGCCCGTTTCGCGCAGGCCTACGATCGCGCGGGGCGTGAGCAATTTAGTGGTGATAAAATCAAAGAATAATTGAGCCGCATCGAGCGCGTCTAACACGAGTTGCTGCGCGGCCGGACCACCATGTTTGCGCAGCAGGCCGCGCTTGGTACGGGGATTATAAAGATATTTGAGCGCGCGATCGACACTGTAGCTGCTCAGCGACAGACCAAAATTATTGGTGGCTACTTCCGGAACGGTGTGAGCTTCATCGAGGACTAAAAAATCATCGGGAAAAATTACGCCCCGAGCGGTGGTATTGCCGGGCATTTTCGGCGGAGTGCCGGCGGAATTAATCAGCGCAAAGAGGAGGGCGTGATTAACAATCACCACCTGAGCGGTCCGCAGCCGAACCCGCGCGCGCTGGTAATGGCATTTTTCGCTATCGCAGTGCTTGCGGGAGCAAGAGGCCGCATCGGCATTGACCGCATCCCAGACCTCCGCCCGCGGGGGTGGTTTTAATTCATGCCGTAAACCGGTGGTGGTCGTCTTCGCCCACTCCGCGATGCGCTGTAATTCCGCGTAGTCGGCGTCGGCAAAAAGGGTGCTGCGATCAGCCAGGGCATGACCGAGCCGCGTGGGGCAAAGATAATTGGATTTTCCCACCAATACAGCTGAACGAAAATCAGCGTAACGCGCGAGGGCCGGTGAGGCCTTAAAGACGCGGCGGCAAATCGGTAGATCTTGTTGCTCGATCTGCTCCTGAAGGGAAATGGTGTGGGTTGAAACTATCAGCTGGCGGCCCTGATCGGTCGCGTGGATGAGCCCCGGAATGAGATAAGCGAGCGATTTACCCACCCCGGTGCCGGCCTCAAAGAGTAAAGGGACATCGTCGAGCATGGCCCCCGCCACGGCGCGAGCCATCTGGGCCTGTTCCGGTCGGTGATCGAGTTGGAGGGCGGAGCACAACTGACCGGTTGGGGCGAAAATCTCCTGAGCCAACTCGCGCATGCGAGTTGGCTTGGGGCCGGTCTCGACCGGTAGTTCAGTATCTTTGTTCAGCCCAATCATGGCGTCAGAGAGCGGGTTAATTCACGCGCCGCAAATCAATTTGCGGTCGCCGCTGGTGTCCCTAGGTTGCGGACTATGTACTCGCCCGCCATCCCCGAAAAAAATTGGATGGATGAGCTCGTCCGCTTCTTGCAAGCGCAGCCTGCCGTGCGGGCTCTGCGGATTGATGCTCAGGCGCACAAGGTATCAATCGCCACCTTTGACCAAATCGATTTGGCGGATTTGGAGGCAAAGCTGGCGGCTACGATTGCGGGAGTCGAAGCCCAGTTGGCATCTAAAGCGGCTTCGCCTGCGCCGGGTGGCTTTTCGCTAAAACAGGATGGCGGGACGATTGTGCTAGGGCGGGACACCTGCGTCACCGCCGAAAAAATGTGGCTCTGGCGTGAGCTGGAATGGCCAGAAATTAAGGCGGATCCATCGCCCGCTGATCAAGCATGGCGCACGCTGGCGATCTTAGCGGCTATTTGTGGAGTCGCCGGTAGCGCTGGTTTTATCGTGCAGTATTGCTGGCCGGAGTTGTCCGGGCTATCGCGCGCATTTTTCTTGGTTGGATTGATCGCCGGCGGGTGGGATGCGGCGGGTGATACCTGGAAAAATTTCCAGAAACGAGAAATTGATATCCATTTTCTCATGCTCGCGGTCGCGCTCGGGGCGACGTTGATCGGCGCTTGGGGAGAAGCGGTGATGTTGTTATTTTTGTTTTCGGCTTCGGGCGCGATGGAAGAATATGCTCTCGATCGCACCCAGCGCGAGGTGAGTGCGTTGCTTAAAACTTCACCGAAGCAGGCGACGTTAGTTGCCGCGGAGGGGACGGAAAAAATCGTGGCGGTGGCGCAATTGCAACTGCACGACCGGGTGCGCGTCCGCCCCGGCGAGGCCTTCGCCGCTGACGGGCTGGTTTTAAAGGGGCGCAGTGCCAGCGACGAGTCGGCGCTGACGGGGGAAGCCAACCCCGTAGAGAAAAATACGGGTGATCAGGTATTTAGTGGCACCCTGAATCTCTGGGGCGCGGTCGAATATGAGGTGGTTCGCTTGCCCGCGGAGAGCACGCTACAGCGAATTATCCGGTTAATTCAGACGGCGCAAAAACTGAAAGCTCCCAGCGAGCGCTTCACCGATAAATTTGGCACAGGTTATACCTATGCGGTGATCGGGGGCTCGACGCTCATGTTCTTAATCTGGTGGGGGTGGTTTGATTTGCCGGCTTTTACCAATGCGCCCGAGACGCGCTCCGCTTTTTACCGCGCCATGACGTTAATGGTCGTGGCCAGCCCGTGCGCGCTTGTCCTCTCTATTCCCTCGGCCATTCTCGCCGCCATTGCGTGGGGCGCTCGCCATGGGGTGCTTTTCCGCGGTGGGGCCGCGATTGAGAAATTGGCTGATATCGACGTCGTCGCCCTGGATAAAACCGGCACCTTGACCACGGGTGAATTGGCCGTGGTTGGTTACGAGAGTTTTCCCCCGGGGCGGGAGACGGAAGTTATGGAATTGGCTTATGCACTTGAGGCTAATTCGGAGCATCCGCTAGCTCGCGCGATTGTCCGCGATGCCAAGGCGCGCGGGGTCCGGGTGTTAGAACTACAAGATTTTCAAAATATTATTGGGCAAGGGGTGCGGGGTAAATTTGGCGAGACGCAAGCCCTGCTCGGCCGGCGCGAATTACTCGATGCCGGTCCCTTAGCTGGTTGGGCCGAGAAATTACCCCCCGCCGCCGCTGAGTTATCCGAAGTTTGGGTGGTGGGAAAAGCCCTGCTCGGCCGGGTGCTGTTGCGGGATCAAATTCGCGTTGAATCCAAGGCCGTGTTGGCCACGTTGAAAAAAATGGGAATCCATACGGTGATGCTCACCGGTGATCGTCGCCATGCCGCGGAGTCAGTTGCCCATGAGCTCGGCGTGAGTGAGGTGCGGGCGGGACTGTCTCCCGAAAACAAAGTCGAAGCCGTCGAATCGTTCCGGCAGCAGGGACGTAAAGTGGCCATGGTGGGCGATGGGGTGACTGATGCCCCCAGTCTCGCGGCCGCTTATGTTTCGGTCGCCATGGGGGCGCGGGGGAGTGATGCGGCGCTGGAACAAGCCGAGGTCATTTTGATGCATGATCGGATCGATAATTTTTTGGCCGCCCACCGGCTCAGTCGCCGTGCGAAAGCGATCATTCGACAAAACTTAACAATCTCGCTCGGGGTGGTAATTATCATGGTGCTGGCGACCGCCTTCGGGACAGTGCCCCTCGCCGTGGGCGTAGCCGCCCACGAAGGCAGCACGCTCATTGTCTGTATTAATTCACTCCGCCTGCTCTTTGGCAAAAATGCTTAGCGGCGGTGGGTGAGGTTAGTCCTCAATCCAAATTAAATCGCCGGCGCGAATTTCTGCAAACAAGGCGATGATCTCGAGGTTGCGCATTTCGATGCAGCCTCCGCTAAAGGGAGTCCCTAATTTTTCCTCATGATTAGTGCCGTGCATGTAAATATAGCGTTCGTACGAATCAACTTCTCCGCCGGCATTCACGCCGGGCTCGCGACCGCGAAGCCAAAGAATACGCGAGGTAATGAGGTTCTTGGTGCGCTCCTCGACACTCAGTTCATTAAAGTGGTGGCCGAGATTGACGCGGCTTTTGAATACCGTGCCGGGCAGCGCCCCGGCGCCGATACGCTCCGCGATTTCATGCAGACCCCGGGGCGTCCCGCGTGAATCTTTGCGGTTGGAAGGTGGGCGCAGGGAGGTAGAAATGATATAGGATTGGATTAACACCTCATCGCGGTAAAATCCAAGCAGTTGCTGTGCAATAGAAACTGTCATAACTCGTGCTGTCGGCTTGATTACCAAGGCCGCACACCTTTCTTTCATCCGTTGTAAAATATTATTCATCGTGAGCTCTAAATCTTATCGAGTCGGTATCGTCGGCGCCACCGGAGCGGTCGGTCAAGAATTGATTGCCTTGCTACAAGCGCATGCGCTGCCGCTCGCGGAGCTTCGGCCTTTGGCCTCGGCTCGTTCCGTGGGTCGCCACATTATTTTTGGTCAAAAAAAGATCGCCGTGCAGGAAGCCACGCCCGCGGCTTTCGCGGATCTCGATTTTGCTTTTTTTGGCGCGGGCACCGCGGTTACTAAAAAACTGGCGCCTGAGGCCGTGAGTCGGGGTTGTCTGGTAATTGATAAAAGCTCGGCCTATCGCATGGATCCCCAGGTTCCGCTCGTGGTGCCCGAAATCAATGCCGAAGCCCTACGGAGCCATCACGGAATTATCGCTAGTCCAAATTGTTCGACGGCCATCGCCCTCATGGGGCTCTACCCGCTGCATCAAGCCTTTGGTTTAAAGCGCGTAGTTTTTTCCACCTATCAATCGGTTTCTGGCACCGGGGCCGATGCCGTGGCGGAACTTGAAGCGCAGGTGCAGGCTTACACCGCGCAGCAGCCGCTGCCGCGCACCGTCTATCCGTATCAGATTTTCCAGAATCTTATTCCGCATATCGATTCATTCGGCGCCGATGGTTATACGGGTGAGGAAAGCAAGATGCGTGCGGAGAGCCGAAAAATACTCGGTTTACCGGATCTTAAAGTTTCGGCGACCTGCGTGCGTGTGCCGGTCGTGCGGGCTCATTCGGTCGCGATTAACGCTGAATTCACGCGCCCGGTTTCCGTGGCGGCCGCGCGCCGAGCCATCACCGCTTTTGCTGGGGCTCAATTAATCGATGAACCAGCTAACCACGCTTACCCGACACCGCTGGCTTTCAGCCGCCAGGAACAGTGTGGGGTGGGGCGGATTCGCTTGGATACCGCCCTCGACAACGGACTCGCCCTCTGGGTCAGCGGCGACAATCTCTGGAAAGGGGCCGCCCTTAACGCGATTCAGACCGTGGAAAAAATGATCGCATTGGGTTTGCCTCTGCGGGCTTGAATTGGGCGGTGGCGGGAGGGGCTTAATTATCCCTTGCCGGCGGCAAAGTATTTCCGTTTCTTCGGAAACTACTGGACGATTAGCTCAGTTGGTTAGAGCACCTCGCTTACACCGAGGGTGTCGGGGGTTCGAGTCCCTCATCGTCCACCAATTTTATTTCTGTGGTGGCGGGACCAGTGCCCACCTAGCCTATCGACCGTAGGCCTCACTTGGTCGCGCCGCCTGCTCATTACATGAAAATTATTCTCGCCACTCGCAAAAGCCCCTTGGCGCTCACGCAGACTGAAATGGTCGCGGCGCGTTTGCGCGAGATGATCCCCAACGCGGAGTGTGAGTTGTTGAAAATTGCCACCACGGGGGATCGGCAAGCGGAATGGTCTTTGGCCAAGCAAGGCGGCAAGGGGTTGTTCACCGCCGAACTCGAGCAAGCCTTGCTTCGCGGGGAGGCCCACGTCGCGGTGCATAGTTGCAAAGATTTGCCGGGCAAAATGGTCGCTGGGCTGGCGATCGCGGGCTACCTGCCGCGCGCCGATGTGCGGGATGTGCTGATTTTGCGGGCGGGGGTCACGACCCCTGCCACGATCGCCACGAGCAGTCCGCGCCGGCAGCAACAAATCAAATTACTTTATCCGACGGCGACGTTCACCGAGATTCGTGGCAACGTTGATACGCGGCTCAAAAAAATCGCGAGCGGTGCGGCGGATGCTACCATTTTAGCCGCGGCGGGACTGGACCGACTGGGAATTAAAGATTGGCCCGGGGTAACGTTTCGTCCCTTGGCCTTAAGCGAAAGCGTGCCGGCCGTGGGGCAGGGGGCGATCGCGATTCAATGTCGAACAGAAGACAGTGCCCACTTTGCCGCTGTGCTGGATGCCGCGACGGCGCGGACCGTTAGTTTGGAACGGGCCCTGCAAGCGGCCATCGGCGGCGGGTGCCAGATGGCTTTTGCCGCGCACGTTGTCGGAGAAACCCTTTATTTTTATCATGAACAAACCGGGCCGCGCACGCTGGCGCTTCGCGCTCCTGATTTTGCCGAGCCCACCGCGGCGGCCGCTCGTTTGCTGGCTGCATTAAATTTCCATGTCTGATTCTCCCTCTATTTTCCTGGCCAAACGCCGAATTGTGATCACCCGTCCGCTCGCCGCTGGCGCCGAGTGGCAGCAGCAACTCACCGCACTTGGCGCCACCGTGCTCGAGTTGCCCCTGATACAGGTCACGAAGCAGGTTAATCTTGAAACACTCGCCGAAGTGCTCGGCGAATTTGGCAGCTATGAGTGGCTGATTTTCACCAGCGCCCACGGCGTAAAATATTTTTTTGAGGAATTTATCCGCGTGCACGAAGACATTCGGGCGCTTGGCTTAGTGCGCATTGCGGCGGTGGGGCAAGCCACGGCTGCTGCGATCCAAGCGTTACACTTACGCGTCGACTTACAGCCGAAGCGGGCGAGTGCGGAAGAATTAGCCAAGGCCTTGATTGAACGGGAAGCCATGGATAGCGCGAAAGTTCTCGTGGTTACTGGCGATCGAAATCGTGAGGTGCTCATCGATAAGTTGCACGAGGCTCGCACTATCGTCGATCGACTTGTGGTTTATAAAAACGAGGAAACTGATCTTGCGGCCGATCCGGTCGCGGCCGAATTTCGGCGCTTGGGGGCTGACGCTATTCTGTTCGCAAGTCCCTCCGCGGCGCAGTCGTTTTTTGATCAAGCGGCGGCCCTCAAATTGGGACCCAAAGCCCAACGTCCGTTAGCTGGTAGCATTGGGGCCACGACCACTGTGGCCATGAAGCAACTGGGCTTGCCGGTCGATTTTGAAGCCGCCACGCCCAGTCTGCAGGCCTTAGTGGCGAGTTTAGGGACCAAGTTAGCTCGCGGATAAGTTTTGCCCTGAGCCTGCTCCTCCGTGGAGAATCGCCGCATGCAAGTTCCTTTTCTCAACCTGCGACCGCAACATCAAGCTCTCCGTACGGAGGTGCTCGCGGCCTTAGCGGCGACTTATGATGCGACCCGCTTTTGTTTGGGCGCTGATGTGGAAAATTTTGAAAAAGCTTTTAGTGCTACTTTTGGTCATGCGCGAACGCTGGGGATGAATAGCGGAACTTCGCCCCTGCATATTGCTTCGCTGTGTGGCGGGTTTGGTCCCGGCGACGAAATTATTACCACTCCGTTTACCTTTGCCTCAAGTTGCTGGGGGATCAGCTACGTCGGGGCTAAACCTGTTTTTGTCGATATTGAACCTGACACGTGGTGCATCAGTCCGGCTGCCATTGCTCAAGCCATCACGCCGAAAACGAAAGGGATCGTGGTCGTGCATATTTTTGGTCAGCCCGCGCGCATGGATGAAATCATGACGATCGCGCGCCAGCATAATTTATTCGTCGTGGAAGACTGTGCCCAAGCCGTTGGCGCACAGTATCGAGGGGCCTCCGTGGGGGGGATCGGCGACTGCGGCACGTTCAGTTTTTATCCAACCAAAAACCTCGGTGCGTGCGGCGAAGGTGGGGCGTTCGTGTCGCGGCATACCGCGGTGATGGATCGCGCGCAATTGCTCCGCGTGCATGGTTCACCTAAACGCTACACCCACACCGCGGTGGGCTTTAATTTTCGCATGGATGGTTTTCAGGGCGCGATTCTGAATATTAAATTGAAGCACCTTGCTACTTGGACCGCGCGCCGCCGGGCGATCGCGGCGCGTTATTTGCGCGGCATCAAGCGATCCGACGTGCAGTTGCCCATCGTGCCCGTTTACGGCGAATCGGTTTGGCATCAATTTACCTTACTGCACCCCCAGCGCGATGCCTTGCGGGCGCATCTCGAGCAAGGCGGGGTGGGGACGGAGATTATTTATCCTGGCCCGATGCATTTGCAGCCCTGCTATGCGGAGCTGGGCTATCTCCCGGGCCGACTCCCGGTAGCCGAGCATGCGAGTGCGCGGTGTGTGAGTTTGCCGATGTTTCCCGAGCTGACGGACGCTCAAGTTGATCACGTGATCGCTTCCCTCAATGCTTTTTGAGCCAACGTTCGCGCTGACACGGCGGATCTTAACTTGCTGCCACTCTCGACTATTTTTCCTGCACCCACTTCATGATTAACGGCATTAGATTAAAAGTCTGTGGCCTTACTTCGCTGGTCGATGCCGAGGCGGCTGATGCCAGTGGGGCTGATTATTTGGGGTTTATTTTTTACTCGGCGTCACCGCGTTATGTGTCTTTTGCCAACTATGAAGCCATGCGCGAACGCTTACCCTTGCGCAAAAAAGTCGCGGTCTCGGTTGAGCCCACGCTGACGGATTTAGTGCGCCAGCGAGCACTCGGCTTCGATCATTTCCAAATCCATTGTCCGGCGCAAACGCCCTCCGCGGTGCTGCAGGCGTGGGCTGATACCGTCGGCTCTGCTCGGCTTTGGCTCGCGCCGCGGTCGCCGGCGGCTATGCCCATCCCCCCTGAGTTGCTCGCCATCGCTGGAACCATTTTGCTCGATACTTACCACCCGGATAAAATGGGCGGAACGGGCGAGGCCGGTGATTGGTCGCAATTTAAAGCCTATCGCGAGGCACATCCGGCCAAACACTGGATCCTTTCGGGCGGGCTGGGCCCGACCAATATTTTAGCAGCGGTGACTGCTACCGGCACAACGTGGGTCGATGTTAATAGCGGAGTTGAGCAAGCCCCCGGCATCAAAAGCCCCGCTAAATTGCAGGCGCTCAGGGCCGCGATGCGCCCCGTGGCCTACTAACGTCATTCGCCCGCGGTGAGTTGGGGCCGGCCTGGCTTGCTGCCTCGTTTAAAAGCCGGGCCGTCCGCCCCGGCTTTTCATGGCCTCGAGCTGGCGCATCATCTTCTGCTGATTGCCGCCCTTCATCATTTTCATCATTTTCTGCATCTGCTCGAATTGTTTGAGCAGTTGATTGACCTCAAGCACCTTGACGCCCGCGCCCTTCGCGATGCGAATGCGACGATTGCCGTTTAAGACGCCGGGTTTGCGCCTTTCCTGAATCGTCATGGATTGAATGATCGCTTCGGTCCGCTTCATTTGCTTGTCGGAATCATCCGGAAGCTGCACGCCACTCATCCCCGGCATCAGCCCCATGATCGACTGCATCGAGCCCATTTTTTTAACCTGCTGCATCTGCGCGAGAAAATCTTCCAGATTAAAGTCTGCCTTGCGCATTTTCTCGGCCATGCGCTCCGCTTCCGCTTGGTCAATGTTCTCTTGGGCTTTCTCGACGAGCGTAACCACGTCGCCCATGCCAAGAATACGCGAGGCCAGTCGCTCAGGGTAAAAAACCTCGAGATCCGCCATTTTTTCGCCGACGCCGATAAATTTTATGGGCACCCCTGTGACCGACTTGATGGAGAGGGCCGCACCGCCGCGGGCATCGCCATCCAATTTAGTTAAAACAAGTCCGGTGAGAGTCAGCGCGGCGTGAAACGCTTGCGCTACATTAACCGCCTCTTGGCCCAGGGCGCCATCGGCGACGAGGAGAATTTCGTCTGGCTGGATCTGCGCGCTGAGTTTTTTAACTTCCGCAATTAAGTTTTCATCGATTTGTAGGCGGCCGGCTGTGTCGAAAAGAATCACATCCGCCGTCTGTGCGAGCGCGCGGGTGAGTCCCTGGGTGGCGATGGTTGTGACATCCCGCGAAGTGCGGTCGCCGTAAAAGCCAAGCGTTTCCTGCTGGGCGAGAATCTCCAACTGATCGATCGCCGCGGGCCGATAAATGTCACAAGCGACCACGAAGGGACGGGATCCTTTTTTCTTGAGGAATTTTCCCAGTTTTACCGTGGTGGTCGTTTTACCCGAACCATGGAGACCGACCATGAGTACTTTAAGCGGGCGGCGCGGCGCTAATTCGGTGGTGCCTTCGCCCAATAAGTGGACGAGTTCGTCATTGATGATCTTGATGATCTGTTGCCCTGGGGTGACTGTTTGAAGGACATTTTGCCCTGTGCACTGCAACTGGACGCGGTCGATAAATTCACGGGCGACCTTAAAATGGACATCAGCCGACAAGAGCGCCGCGCGCACTTCTTTGAGGGCATCCGCCATGTTGGCTTCGGATAATTGGCCGACCCCACGGAGGTTGCGCAGTGCGCCGGTTAGTTTTTCGGTGAGACTTGCGAACATGAGAAACGGGAATCTAGGAATCACTCGCTCGGCGACAAGCGGCAAGTATCGCTTGCCAGCGAGCCCCTCCGCCCCGAAGGTCTTGCTCAAATGATTCCCGCTCCGCGCACTGTCGCTATCGTAGGCCGCCCTAATGTGGGCAAAAGCCGCCTGTTTAATCGCTTGGCCCGTAAACGCATTTCAATCGTTCACGATATGCCCGGGGTTACCCGCGATGTGGTCAACGCTGAGGTTAAAGACGGCGGCTATACCTTGCTCGACACCGGCGGTATCGGTTTAACCGGTAGCGATACGCCGGCGCGCATCACTAAGGCCTCGGAATTGCAGGTCAGTTTTGCGATCGAGGCGGCGGGGGTAATCGTCTTCGTTATCGATGCCCGCGAGGGTGTTACCGCGCTTGATGAGCGCATTGCCCAATCACTGCGCCGCAGCAAAAAAACGGTGCTCCTCGTCGCCAATAAGGCGGATAGTGGTGAGGAAAAAATCGCAGAAGTTTCGAGCTTCTTTCGTTTGGGCTTCGGCAAGCCCTTCTACTTGTCAGCGGAGCATGGCAATGGCGAAGCTGAGTTGCGAGACGCAATTTTGGCTGAACTCGGCCCGATGCCCGAATTGACGGAACTCGATAAAGAACGGTTGAGTATTTGTTTTGTTGGTCGACCCAACGTCGGTAAATCCTCCCTCAGCAATCGGCTGCTGAAAAGCGATCGGCTGATCGTTAGTGATCAACCGGGCACCACGCGCGACGCCGTCGAGCTTGATTTTACTTATATTAGCCGAGAAGGAAAACCGTGGCCGTTTCGCTTGATCGACACCGCGGGCATTCGCGCTGCCACCAAATTATCTTCGTCGGTCGAATATTTCTCCCGCTTGCGCTCGTTGGAAGCCATCCACAACGCCGACGTTGTTTTTATGGTGCTGGATGCGATGGAAGGGGTCACGCAGCAGGATCAGTCGATCGCGGGCGAGATCGTTAAAGCGGCCAAACCCATTGTGATCGTCGTTAATAAATGGGACTTGGTGCACAAGGCTTTCAGCGGTGGGGAAAATTCGGCGGTAGAGAAATTCGCCACGGAGCGCGAATTTCGCGAGCATTTCGAGAAAGCTATGTTTGAGAAATTATTTTTCACTCCCGGGGCTCCCGTGATGTTTGTGTCCGCGCTCACCGGTCATGAAATTACCCGCATGCTCAAGTCGGCCCGCGCGCTGAACCGGCGGTTAGATACGAAGATCCCCACCGCTAAATTGAATGCGGCGATTATCCGGCTCGCGGAGCGGACGCCGCCGCCGAGCACGTATAATATCCGCTTTCGCATTTATTACGCGACGCAGACCAGCACGCGGCCCTTCCGCATGAAATTGTTCTGTAACCAAGAACGGAGTCTGACGGAATCTTACCGGCGCTACCTCGAAGCGGGGCTCGTTAAGGAATTTGATTTGGACGGCTGCCCGATTCACTTCGATCTCATCGGCAAGAAAAAACAAAGCGTGGCTGATCGTCTCGCGGCTAAAGGTCAGCGCCAAAATCTGGCGCGAGCCGAGGCCGCGGGAGTGGATGAGGACACGTTCGACGACTAAGCTATGCGGCGGATTGTTTTCATGGGCTCGGATGGCATTGCGCTGCCCGCCTTGAATTGGCTGGTCAGCGCGGCGAAGGATTGGGCGGAGGTAGTGGCAGTTTTCACCCAGCCCGATCGCGCCGTGGGTCGTGGGCAAAAGATTTCAGCGAACGCCATCAAAACGTGGGCATTAGCGCAGGGCCTGCCTGTGCACCAACCAGTCAAATTGGGTAGCGTCGAACGTGAACAATTAGCCGCGTTGCAGCCCGATATCACGTTGGTCATGGCGTACGGACATATTTTACGGCCGGAATTTATTAACACCCCGCTTGGGGGAACGCTTAATCTCCATACCTCGATTTTACCCGCCTACCGAGGGGCTTCTCCGATTCAAACCGCGCTGGCTTCGGGTGAGACGACGACGGGGATCACCCTCATGCGCATTGTGCCGGAACTGGATGCTGGACCGATTGCGGGGCAGGAATGGGTGGTGATCGATCCGCTCGATACCGCGCTCGCATTGGAGGCGAAGTTGGCGCAGGCCAGCGTGGCATTGTTGCAGCGCTTATTGCCGGCCATCTTGGCGGGCACCCAGATTTTTACGGAGCAAAATTCGGCGGCGGCAACTTTTTGTCGGCGACTAGAAAAATCTGACGGCGCCCTCGATTTTAATGCCCCCGCGCGGGTATTGGCAGCGCGGATTAACGGTCTGGCGGCCTGGCCCAGTTGCACGGTTTTGCTGAACGGTCAGTCGATTAGATTAGGCTTGGCCGACGTCAGTAATTTAACCCAGTACCAGCCGGTGGGAGCCGGGGTGGTGTATGGCAGTGACGCCGATGGGCTCCTCGTGGATACGGGTCAAGGCTTGCTCCGTTTGCGTCAGCTGCAGCGTCCCGGCGGTAAGATGCTTTCAGCGGCGGAATTTCTGCGGGGGTTCCCTGTGCCGACGGCGACGGCATTACCCGGCCAAGCGATGGCGCCGCTTGTCGCCGCGCGGCCCTTTACGCGATCGAAAGGCTAAGGCTTGTTTTTTTCAAAGTTTTCCCGAACATAGCCTTATGGGTAGTAATTTATTACGAGCGGGTAGCTGGTTGGTCGTGCTGACCACGGCGGCGTGGGGCCAAACTTACTCGGACAATGTTCGCGTGGAATTAGCCAATCTTCGTCAGGATACGCTGTTGCTCACGCAGCGGGTGGGGGAGTTGTCGATGACGGTCGAGCAACTCACGCGGGATAATAGTTCGCTGCAGAATAAAGCGAACCAAAGCTATGCGACGATCGAGCAGCTCAATAAGGCGGTAGCGGATATTAACCGCACGCTGCAAGCCGGCCTCGCTGAGCAGAAACGAGACACGCTCAATCACGTGAGCGCGCAGATGGAACGCCTCGCTCGGCAAACCCAAGCCGCGATCGATGCTTTGGCGAAAAATCAGGCGACGCGTCCCGCCCTGCAAACGTCCTTTTCCGAAGAATTTCCTAAGGAGGGCATTAACTATACAGTCCAGGCGGGTGATACTCTATCCGGTATTGCGAAGAAATATGGGGCGAAGCTCAGCGATGTGCGCAACGCCAATAAGATTGCGGACGATACGCGGATTCGCGTCGGGCAAACGCTTTTTATTCCTCAGGGAAAATAATTATGGCTATTCCAAAATCACGACTCGGCCGCGGTTTGGGTTCACTTATCACGAGTGGGACCACTGCACCTAAATCATCGCCGACTCCGGTCAGCGTTCTCCCGGCCGCGCCCGCCGCGCTCGCTGATGGTCTCCCCGGCTATCGTGAACTGGCCGTTCATCTGGTGGAGTCTAATCCCTATCAGCCCCGCAAAGAATTTTTACCGGAAGCACTCGCTGAATTAGTCGAGAGTATCCGGGCGGAGGGTTTGTTGCAGCCGATCGTGGTGCGGGCCGTCGGTGATAAATTTCAGCTCATCGCTGGAGAGCGCCGTTGGCGGGCTTTTCAGCAGCTAAAAATTAAAACCATTCCAGCACGGGTAATGACTTCCAGTGATGCCTCGTCGGCCTCATTGGCGCTGATCGAAAATTTACAGCGCGCTGATTTGAATGCGCTGGAGGAAGCTCACGGTTATGCCAGTTTGATTCGAGATTTTGATTTAACCCAAGATGCGGCGGCGCAACGCGTGGGCAAGGGCCGGGCTTCAGTTGCTAATTCACTGCGGCTACTGGCGTTGGAAACTGAACTGCAAGGGTATATCAGCAAAGGCTTACTCAGTGTCGGCCACGCGAAGGTGTTGCTGGGCGTTCAAAATTCTCGCGAAAGGGTGGCGCTTGGCCGCCGCACCTTAGAGCAAGGTTTGAGCGTTCGGGCTCTCGAGGAATTAGTCCAATCTCACGGTGGTGGGTCGGGGAAAAAACGGAAGATGCCGGCCGCGACGGCTACGGCCTTGTCTGATATTGAGAAGAAAATTACTTCCCATTTGGGCGCGCGGACAACGCTCAAGCATTCGCCGAAGCGCGGGCGCATCATGATTGAATATCAGGGGAATGACGATCTGTCCCGCGTGCTCGAGAAAATGGGCGTGCGCTTGTGAGCGCCGTGCCTGCGCTTATTTTTTCGGGCCTAAGCTCGGAATAAGGCCGGTCTTAACTAACCGACCGTACAAATCCCGCATCGCCGATTCAGCCGCATCTTCAAACGCATTGTCGGTATCGTAGGAACGATTGAGGCCCCAGTGTCCGCTGGCGTGAGGCCAAAAAATTGCGCTACTGCTTATCAAGCCTAGGTCTTTTTCGCCGGCTGGACTACGGATGCTGGCACTTAAAGTACAATCGGCTTGGCCGCTGCGCCCGATCCGCCATTCGATGAGGCGAATGGTAATTTGGGGTACGCCGTTGGCGGCCGTGGTGCCAGCTTTGAGCTGCACCATCCGCCCCGAATAACCCCGTTTGCGGAATAGGCTGATCAAGCGTCCTGCGAGGGCTTCGGCGACATCATCGTCAAGAAAAGGGCGCCACGTGGGCGGCACATCGATCGTCACCTGGAGATCAGCGGTCTGAATGGCTGGAGTACTCGTAGTCGCAGGCAGCGTTGCCCCGCTCAGCGCGGTGGTGGCCATAGCTAAGGCGAGACCGAATCTAAAGTGCGTCGCGGGTTGCATGGTGGTGGCTCGATCTAGTAACGCTCAGATACCGTGGTTAATTTGCGGCGATTGGCAAATTTCTGCGATCATCTGAAGCTGGCGGGAGCTCCGGGCGTTCCCCAGCCTTGGCTAGAACTTTGGTTGACAAAGCCCCTCGGACGACGTTTTTTTGCCCCTTTATGAGTCTGCTAATCGGTATTTTAACTTTCGTTCTGATCATCACTTCACTGTTCTTGGTGCTCGTTGTTCTCATGCAGCGCGCCAAAACTGACGGCGGGATGGGCTCGGCCATGGGCGGCGGCAGCATGGAGTCAACCTTCGGTGCTGAAACCGGTAACGTGCTCAGTGGGGCCACGATTAAAGCAGCGATCATTTTCTTCGTAGTAAGCTTCGCCCTTTATTTGGCCCATATTTATCAGTCAAAGCACGTGGTGGCTGCTGATAGCAAACTGCCTCAGGTTATCAGTGCTCCGGCCGCGACGAGTGCCCCTGTGCCCGCGAAACCTGTAACTCCGGTGCCGGGTGCAGCAAAGACGCCTTAAGTTTTATTTAAGCCCGGTTTTACACCGGGCTTTCTTTTTGGTGCTGCTCGGCAGCTGTCGGCTGGGGCTCGCTGCGCCACTCGAGGCTTTTCGTCCCCCCGCGCAATTTATTTCGGGTAGCCGACCGGATCAAAGCGAGGGCGCGCGCATCCTCCAGACGTTTCAGCAAGCCGGCATCAGTGGTTATTATTGGTTAGCATTTGAGTTGCGCGTCATGCCTAGGCAAGGAGCCGACCGGACTATCATCGGCGAATTGCATGGCGGTCGTAATGCCCTCGGCCCCATCTCACGCTTGACGCTGCCAGCCGCCGCGGGTGAACAACGCTGGCTGTTACAAAGCGGACCGCATCCAGCCACGTGGCAGTGGTTGGGGGGCGCGGGTGAGCCGACTGCACTCACGTCCAACGAATCCAGGCAAGCCATCGCCGGCTCCGACCTGACCCCCTTTGATTTGCAGATGCCTTTTCTTTATTGGACCGATTTTATTTATGAGGGGGTGGCGAAGGTTCGCGGACGTCCGGCTCATAGCTTTCTGCTGTATCCGCCGATAGATCAGAGCACCCCGCCGATGGATTTAACGGGGGTTCGCGTGCACCTTGATACGGAATTTCAGGCCTTCCTGCAGGCGGAACTGCTCGGAACTAAGGGCGCGATTACCAAGACCATTACCATTCTTAATTTAAAAAAAATCGGCGAACAATGGCTACCCAAATCAATCGATCTCCGCAATCATCTGACCCGGGCTAAAACCCGCCTGACGATTACGGCCGCGGCATTGGCGGTAACGTTGCCTGTCAGTATTTTCGCGCCGACCGACTTGGCGAAGCCCGCGCCGGTCGTCCCCGCCGAGCAGCGTCAGCCCCTCTGAGGCTATGCCCACGAAAACTAATCGCCCTTTCCCGTTGGTTTTAGAGGTAGATTTTCTGGATCGGCTGCATGAGCCGGTGCGTGAGGGCAAGGCGGCTTCGGTAAGCGCAATTATTCGCACGGCGCTGGCGCATTATGATTTTGAGAAAGTGATCGTGATGCACGCACCCCAGTTGCAGATTTCGGTGCGCCTGCCATTAGGAATTCGGAAAAATTTAAAGAAGCTCGCACGGACTAAGCACACGAGTATCAGCCATCTGGTGCGGGCCGCGGTGGAGGCGTATCTCCCGAGCTTAGAAGCCCCCTTACTCACTAAGCGTCAAACCGCGCGGCGTAAACCAGCCCGTAAGCCCCGGCGCAAGGGGTGACGCTAGTCCCATCGAGCGGTCGGGACGCCGCGAGGGCGCTATGACATCCTCGCGGGCAAGGGTTGGCTTGCGTTCGGAAACGTGGCTTAGTTATTTCTTAAGTTATGAGCACGCCGTTACCGTTGTCTACTTGGGCCAAAAATATCTCACCGTCGCCGACCCTCGCGATTGATGCCAAGGCTAAGGCCTTGCAGGCCGCGGGCGAGGACGTCTGCAGCTTTGCTGCGGGGGAACCTGATTTTGATACACCGCAATTCATTAAAGATGCGGCCATCGCGGCGCTACAATCCGGCAAGACTAAGTACGCGCCGACGCCAGGAATCGAGCCGCTGCGCCAGGCCATCGCTGATCGTTATTTGACGGAGTATGGCTACAAAATAACCTCCGGCCAAGTCGTGGTATCGCCGGGTGGAAAATATTCCTGTTATCTAGCGGTTTTGGCGACCTGCAGTCCGGGTGATGAGGCGATTGTCCCCGCTCCTTACTGGGTCAGTTATCCCGAGATGATTAAGCTCGCTGGGGCGACGCCCAAATTCGTGCTCTGTGATGATCGGGCTGGATTTAAATTAACGCCCGCTTTGTTGGAAGCAGCCATCACGCCTCGGACGAAGCTCTTGATTCTCAATTCTCCTTCAAATCCGACCGGCGCAATATATTCGCGGGCTGAACTGAGCGCGTTAGCAGAAGTAGCGGTGCAGCATAATCTCTATGTGCTCGCGGACGAAATGTATGAGCATTTAATCTATGACGGTCATGAGCCCGTAAATTTTGCGAGCCTGAGCACCGCCGTGGCGGAGCGTACGATCACCGTCGCGGGGTTCTCTAAAACTTATGCCATGACCGGCTGGCGACTCGGGACGCTGGTGGCACCGCTGCCGATCGCCAAAGCCTGCTCCGAGTTGCAGAGCCAGATGTCATCCAATGCGACGACGTTCGCCCAGTATGGAGCGCTCGCTGCGCTCAAAGAGAAGGCGCAGGCCGTAGCCGCTCTCGGCGAAATGAAAACGGCTTTCGATCGTCGCCGCCGCTACCTCCACGCTGAGCTCAATCGCATCCCAGGGGTGAGCTGCTTACTGGCGGGTGGCGCGTTTTATCTATTCCCTAATATTTCCAGCTTCGGACTCAAGGATGCTGATTTTTGCGCCCGCTTACTGGAGCAGGAGAGAGTGGCGGCCGTCCCTGGCTCGGCCTTCGGTGCGGAAGGTTACCTGCGACTGAGCTATGCGACTTCTGATGATATTCTTCGCAAGGGC